>NZ_JBLROA010000043.1:0-50151 GCF_047921505.1 Micromonospora sp. SL1-18
CCTGGCCGTACCGTCGGCGGGCCCGGCGGCCACCCCACGCGGGTGGTCGTCGGGCCCGCGCCGTTATGGTCGGCCGACCGGCGGCGGAGGAGGAGAGATGTCGGACGCGGAGCTAACCGTCACGGTGACCGGGACGGTGGCGACCGTGGTGATCAGGAACCCGGCCCGCCGCAACGCGTTGACCAGTGCCATGTGGCGGCAGCTCCCGGTGCTGCTCGACGGCCTGGAGGCCGACCCGGCGGTGCGCGCGCTGGTGCTCACCGGCGCCGACGGCACGTTCTGCGCCGGTGCCGACCTCGGTGACCTGGACGAGCTGCTGGAGGCCGGTGACGAGAGCATCGCGGTCGCCGCCGAGGAGCGGCTGGCCGTCTTCGGCAAGCCCACCGTGGCAGCGATCGAGGGGGCCTGCGTCGGCGGCGGGTGCCAGCTCGCCGTCGCCTGCGACCTGCGGCTCGCCGCAGCCGATGCCCGGTTCGGCGTACCCCCGGCGCGGTTGGGGCTGGTCTACCCCGCGCTGACCACCCGGAGGCTGGCCCGCCTGGTCGGCCCGTCGGCCACCAAACACCTGCTGTTCACCAGCGAGCTGGTCGACGCCGAGCGAGCGCTGCGGATCGGTCTGGTCGACGAGGTGCTGCCGGCCGAGGCGCTGGCCGCCCGGGTGGCGAAGGTCACCAGCGCCATCGCCGAGCGCTCCCGACTCACCGTCGCGGCGGCCAAGGAGATCATCGACGGGCGCGCCGACGATGCGCGTATCGCCTGGTGGCACGGGCAGGTCCGGGCCAGCGGTGAGGCCCGCGAGGGGGTGGCGGCGGCCAACGAGCGCCGGCCACCGCGCTTCGGCTGGACGCCGCCCGTGCTCCGGGACGCGCGCCCGGCCGAGGCGTTCCTCCGCGTTCACCCCGAGGTGGCGGACGGCTCCGGCCGGCCGGTGACGCCGGAAACCAGCGTGAGGAGCTCGTCCACCGACCACTGGTCGTAGGCGTGCTCGCCGTACTTCGCGGCGAGCACGCGGCCGTCGGGTGCGACGAGGAAATCGGCGGGCAGGCCGAACCGCCCGCCGTGTGGCACGGCTGCGGGCGGCCGTTCCCGTCCCCGCAGGCCGGCCCACGCGCTGCGGGTGACGGCACGCAGGATCGGCCCCCAGGCTCGGGGGGTCAGTACCGACCGGACCGAGGGCTCCACGCCGAATTCCCGGTAGAGCCGCTTGTCCGGGTCGGCGACCACCGCGAACGGCAGCCCGGCGACGTGCTCGCGCAGCTCGTCGGCGGGGGAGTGGAAGAGCACCACCTCACGTACGCCGGCGGCCTCGATCTCGGCGTGCCGCCGGACGATCGAGCGTAGGTGCAGGCTGCACACCGGACAGCCGGCGAAGCGGCGGAACTGGAGGTGGATCAGCCGCCGGTCGTCCGGTACGGCGGCCTCGGCCCCGGTGACGGTGGTCAGCCGGCGACCGGCGACGACCGAACCCGGGCCGACCGGCCTGCGGGATGTGTCCATGGGTGCCCCCGATCGTAAGCGTACGAAGTACTCCTACAACCGTAGGCGTATCTTGTACGCTGTCAAGGCCATGCCACGTCCCCGCTCGCTGACTCCCGCGCAGCTCGCCGACGCGGCGCTGGCCGTGGTCGACCGGGACGGCCTCGCCGCCCTGACCATGCGGGCGGTGGGCAACGAACTCGGGATGAGCACGATGGCCCTCTACCGGTACGTCGCCGACCGGGAGGAGCTGGAAGGGCTCGTCGTGGAGCGGGTGCTCGACGGCGTGGACGTCACCCCGCCCGACACCGGCCCCTGGCCGGACCGGATCCGGGTGCTGGTCGAGCGGATCCGGTCCGCCGTCGGGGCGCACCCCGCCGTCGTGCCGCTCTTCCCCGCCCACCGGCACCGCTCACCCGGTGTGCTGCGCTGGGCGGAGGCGGTCCTCCAGGTGCTGACCGAGGCCGGCTTCCACGGCACCCGCCGGGTGGTCGCGCTGCGCGGCCTGCTCAGCTACGTCATCGGCGCGATCCAGCTGGAACACCTCGGCCCGCTCTCCGGTGCGGGCACCGTCGCCATGGCGCGGCTGCCCCGCGACGAGTTCCCGCACATGGCCGAGACCGCGCGGGCCGCCCGTACGGTCGGGCCGGACGAGGAGTTCGGCGGCGGGCTCGACATCCTGCTCCGCGGACTTGCCTGACAGGACTGAGGATGTCCCCGGCCCGGGCGCTGGCCCGACGGATTCGCCAACCCGGGCGCCGGCCCGACCGGTCCGGGGCCGGCGGGCGCCGCGTCGGGGGCGTACCCCCGATGCGGCCCCCTGTGCCCGCCGGCCGGCCCGTCACCGCCCCGCCAGTGCCGCCCAGGTCGGCGTCGCCGGCTCGCGCCGCAGCGGCATGCCCGCCTCGGCCGGCGTCCGGTCGCCCTTGCGCTGGTTGCACTCGTAGCAGGCGGCGGTGGTGTTCTTCCAGGTGTTCCGGCCGCCGCGCGAGCGGGGCAGGATGTGGTCGATCGTGCTGGCCAGGGCGTCGCAGTACGCGCACCGGCGGCCGTCGCGGCGCAGCACCCCGCCCCGCGACCAGGCCGGGCCGGCGCTGAACCGCCAGCGGGTGACGACGTAGCGGACGAGGCGGACCACCCGGGGGACCGGGAAGACACCGATCACCCGGTCCGGCTCGGCCTCGTGGATCTCGGCGACCCGCCGGCAGAGCATGCGGATCGCGTGCTGGACGGTGACCCGGTGCAGCGGGCCGAGGTCGGCGTTGATGACGAGGACGGCGTCCACCGGGCTCCCCCTTCACGATCGGTGGTACGGCAGCAAAAAGCCGCCCTGGTCCACGGGACGGGCGGCTGTGACGGATGCGCGGATCCGCGTCAGTCGGGCCACCCGGCGTGGGGACCTTCGGCTCGGCAACCGTCGCTGAGCAGCCACGACGGCACGGTGGTGGCGTGTCGCAGCGACATCGACGGCTCCCGGAGCGGTGGTTGACCTTGCGCGCTCACGGTAGATCGGCCCCGGGAAGGCGGGCAACGCATTTCGATCCACCGCGTACGATCCGGGCATGGCCGAGCCCCTGCGCGACCGCGCTCGCCGCGCTGCCGGCTGGCGGCTCCGGATGAACGGCGATGTCCGCCCGCACTACGTGGTGTGCGGCTCCGACCCGCTGGCCTACTGGGTGGTCCGGTCGTTGCTCGCCACCGATTCGCCCACCGGACGGGTCCGGGTCACCCTGGTCGTGCCCGAACGCCGCCGCTCCGAGGGGCCGGACGGCCGGGACATCGAGGGCGTCCAGGTGGTCCTGGCCGACCGGCTCGACGAGGCCGCCTTCCGCCGGGCCGGGCTGGCCGGCGCGGACGGGCTGGCCCTGCTGCACCAGGACGACGTGGGCAACATGCACGCCGCGCTCTGCGCCCAGGAGGTCGAGCCCCGGCTGCGCCTGGTGGTACGCATGTTCAACACCAGCCTCGCCAACGGTCTCCAGCAGCTCTTCCCCGACTCGGCGGTGCTCTCCGACGCCTCGATGGCCGCCCCGGCCTTCGTCGCCGCCGCGCTCGGCGAGCTGGCCCCCACCCACTTCCGGCACGCCGGCCGCACCCTCTACGCGGCCCGTCGCGCCGACGTACGTCCGCCGGACGTGGTCTGCGGGCTGGCCGTCACCACCGACCCGGAGCTGGTCCGGGTGCTGCCGGCCGACGAGGCGGCGGCCGACGTGGTGCTGGCCGAGGCGACCGGGGAACTGGCCGGCACGGAGCTGGCCGCTCGCCGACTGGCCCGGGCCCGGCGGCGCCGACAGCCCGTGGCGGTGCTGCTGCGCGCGATCCGCAGCTTCGCCACCCGCAAGATCGGCATCGCCGTGTTGGTGCTGCTCGGGGTGATCGTCATCCTGGGCTGGCTGAACGCCCGCGCCGCGGGCGTGAACTGGTCCGACGCGCTCTATCTCACCCTGGTCGACACGTTGAGCGGCGAGGATCCGGACGTCGACAAGACGATCGCCGCCCAGGTCATGCAGGTGGTGCTCAACCTGGCCGGGCTGGCGCTGATCCCGCTGATCACGGCCGCCGTGGTCGACGGCATCGTCAACGCCCGGCTCGCCCTGCACACCGGCCGTACCCAATCCGACCGATCCGGCCACGTGGTGGTGGTGGGGCTGGGCAACATCGGCACCCGGGTGATGGCCCAGCTCAACGACTTCGGGGTCGAGGTGGTCGCCATCGACCGGAATCCCGACGCGCGCGGGGCACCGCTGGCACACCGGCTCGGCGTACCGCTGATCGTCGGGGACGCCGGCCTGGAGGAGACGCTCCGGGCCGCGTCCGTGGCGACCTGCCAGGCGCTGGTGGTGGTCTCCACGGACGACGGGGCCAACCTGCGTGCCGCGCTGAACGCCCTGTCGCTCGACCCCGACCTGCGGGTGGTGCTCCGCCTGTTCGACGGCGATTTCGCCGAACGGGTCCAGAAGGCGTTCGGGATCGGCATCTCGCGCAGCGTGTCCTACCTGGCCGCGCCCGCGTTCGCGGCGGCGCTGCTGGACCGTGCGGTGGCCGCCACCATTCCGGTCGGCCGGCACGCGCTGCTGGTCACCGAGGTGCCGGTGGCGGCCGGCTCCCCGTTGGACGGTCGTCCGCTGGCCGCGGTGGCCCGCCCCGGCGAGGTACGCCTGCTGGCGCACACCCGGATCGGGCAGCGCACCGACTGGTCCGCCGACCCGCGGATGGTGATCCAGGCGGGGGACCGGCTGACCGTGGTGGCCCGGCGGGCCGGGCTGACCGCTCTGCTCCGGGAGACCGCCCCGGTGCCGCCGGAGCCGGCCGGGATGCCGGCCCCGAGGCAACCGGAGGAGTGACCCGGGTCAGGCCCGCCGGGCGGCCTGCCGCAGGGCGTACCCGAGGGCGCCGAGGGCGAGTACGCCGAAGCCGGTGAGCACGCTGGCCAGCGGCAGGCTGATCGCCAGCACGACGCAGCCGACCAGCCCCAGGGCGGCGAGGAGCTGCACCGGAGCCCTCCGGCCGGGCTCGCGGCCCAGGGTGAGCGCCGAGGCGTTGGCGATCGCGTAGTAGACCAGCACCGTGCAGCTGGAGAAACCGATCGCACCCCGGATGTCGCCCAGGGCCACCACGATCACCACCACCACGACGGCGACGGCCAGCTCGGCGTGGTGTGGCACCCGGTAGCGGGGGTGCACGGCGGCCAGCACGCCGGGCAGGTCCCGGCGACGGGCCATCGCCAGCGTGGTCCGGCCGACGCCGGCGAGCAGGGAGAGCAGCACCCCGGTCACCGCCACGGCCGCCCCGGCCCGGACCAGCCAGGTCAGGCCGGGCAGCCCGGCGACAGAGACCGCCTCGGCGAGCGGCGCCGCAGAGCCGGCCAGCCGTTCGTCGCCGAGCACGCCGAGCGCGACCACGGCCAGCACCAGATAGATGACCAGCACGATGCCGAGCGCCAGCGGCACAGCGCGCGGGATGGTCCGTTGCGGGTCGCGGACCTCCTCGCCGAGGGTGGCGATCCGGGCGTACCCGGCGAAAGCGAAGAAGAGCAGGCCGGCGGCGGTCAGCACACCCTTGGCCCCGGTGCCGCTGAGACCGTCCAGCCGGCCCAGCCCGACGTGCGGTGCACCGGTCGCCGCCACCACGACGAGCACCGTGAGGGTGAGGCCGACCAGCACCCGGGTGGCGGTCGCGGTCTTGCCGATGCCACGCAGGTTCACCGCGGTCACCGCCACCACCGCGAGGGCCGCGACCAACCGCGCCTGGCCGGGCCAGAGGTACGTCCCGATGGTCAGCGCCATCGCCGCGCAGCTCGCGGTCTTGCCGACCACGAACCCCCAGCCGGCGACGAACCCGGCGAACGGGTGCAGCCGTTCCCGGCCGTAGACGTAGGTGCCGCCGGACTCCGGGTAGCGGGCGGCGAGCCGGGCCGAGCTGGTCGCGTTGCAGTAGGCGACGAAGCCGGCCACCGACAGCGCGATCAACAGCCCCGTGCCGCCGGCCGCCGCCGCGGCCGGGGCGAAGACCACGAAGACGCCCGCGCCGAGCATCGACCCGAGACCGATGACCATCGCATCGGGTACGGCCAGTCGCCGCGCCAGCTCAACCACGAGCCGCAGGCTACTGGGCCGAGGTGAACGGATGGTCCCACCTGTGCAGCGCGGTGGGCAACGGCACGTCGTCCCAGGGCACCCGGTGCAGCAGGCGGTCCAGCAGCAGGCCGAGCAGCAGCCCGGCGGCGCCGTCGGTGATCCAGTGGAAGTTCAGGTAGGTCGTGGTGACGAGCAGGATCGCCGGTGGTGCCACCCGGATCAGCCGGTAGACGTGCGCCGGCAGCCGCCCGGCGGCCAGCGCGGCGAGCAGCAGCGCGATGACGCCGTACCAGATGATGGCGTTGGCGACGTGCCCCGAGGGGTACGACATCGAGTACGCCCCGGCCGGCAGGTGGTTGAAGATCCGCACCGCCTCCTCCGGCGGCAGAAACGGCTCCTTGATCGTGGCGGTGGGGGCGGCCCGGTCGGTCCAGACCTTCAGCGGGCCGATGGTGAGGTAGGTGACCAGGAAGGTCCCCGCGACCAGCAGCAGCGGTCGCACCGAGTGCCGGCGCCAGGCGACCGCCACGGCGAGCGCCCCCGCGACCGGCATCAGCAGTTGGCCACCCTGCCCGAGCAGGTTGAACACCCGTGCCGCCCAGTAGAGGGGGACCGGGGAGTGCCCGAACGCCCAAGCGCTCACGGACAGGTCGAGATCGAGCAGCAAGCCCCGGGTAAGGGCCACGGTCAGGCCGACCAGGGCGGCGAGCAGCAGCCCGTCGACCCACCAGCCGGCCGGCCGGACGGGCCGGAGCCGCAGCTTCTCGCGTACCCCAGTGGTCTCCCGCACGCGACCACGCTACCGGCCGCCGACGGCGCTGGCCGGGCGCGGGCATCGGCGGCTGTGTGCCGGCCCACGATGGGAAGCGCTCCGCCGGGTCAGCCGTCACACTTGTCCCCGTGCGGATCACTTCGGCCCTTGTCGACCCGGCGTTGCTGGACCTGCCCTGGTCGACCCCGCTGGAGGAGTGGCCGGCCCAGCACCTCGTCGCGCTGCCGCAGGGCATCTCACGGCACATAGTGCGCTTTGTCCGTCTCGGTGACTACGTCTACGCGGTGAAGGAGACCGGCGAGCGGGTCGCCGAGCGGGAGTACGACCTGCTCCGGGCCCTGGAACGGATCGACTTCCCGTCGGTCGAGGCGGTCGCGATCGTGGCCGACCGGCAGACCGACGACGGCCGGCCGCTGGACCCGGTGCTGATCACCCGGCACCTCCAGTTCTCGCTGCCCTACCGGGCTCTCTTCTCCCGGACGCTGCGGCTGGAGACCATGAACCGACTGCTCGACGCGCTGGCGGTGCTGCTGGTCCGGATGCACCTGACCGGCTTCTTCTGGGGCGACTGCTCGCTGTCCAACACGCTGTTCCGGCGGGACGCCGGCGCCTTCGCCGCCTACCTGGTGGACGCCGAGACGGGGGCGTTGCGCCGTTCGCTCTCCAACGGCCAGCGCGGCGAGGACCTGGAGATCGCCCGGGTCAACATTTTCGGCGAGGCGCTGGACCTGCAGGCCGCCGGGCTGCTGCACGAGTCGATCGACCCGGAGGTGGTCTGCGAGGAGGTCGTGCAGCGGTACGAGCGGCTCTGGCACGAGGTCACCTACGAGCAGCAGGTCGAGCGGGAGGCCCGGCACGACATCGAGGGGCGGATCCGCCGCCTCAACGAGCTGGGCTTCGACGTCGCCGAGGTGGCCATGTCCACTGCTGACAACGGGCGGTACCTGGTCCGGCCGAAGGTGGTCGACGTCGGCTACCACACCCGTCGGCTGCTCCGCCTCACCGGCCTGGACGCCGAGGAGAACCAGGCCCGCAAGCTCCTCAACGACCTGGACGCGTACCGGTCGGAGAGCGACCTGGCCGACGAGCAGCAGGCGGCGCACCGCTGGCTCACCGAGGTGTTCGAGCCGGTGGTCCGGGCGGTGCCCGCGCACCTGCGCAGCAAGCTGGAGCCGCAGGAACTCTTCACCCAGATCATCGAGCACAAGTGGCTGGCCTCCGAGCGGGCCGGCCGGGACGTCGGCATGCGCCACGCCGTGCAGTCGTACCTGTCGGACGTGCTGGTGCACCGCCCTGACGAGCAGGCGGTGCTCGGCGTCGAGGTCCCCGCCGCCGGTTGACGTCGGCGCCGCCGTGACCCGCCCCGCTCCCCGGCGGCGAAGGGTCACTCCACCCAGCAGCCGGCCCGCATCACCCGGAGCACGTTGAGGTCGTCGTCGAGCACGACGAGGTCGGCCCGCAGGCCGGCCTGGAGCGCGCCGACCTGGTCACCGAGGCCGATCGCCCGGGCCGGGGTGGTGGCGGCCATCCGGCAGGCGTCGGGCAGCGCGACCCCCGCCGCGACGGCGTGCCGCAGGGCGGCGTCCATGGTCAGGGTGCTGCCGGCGATCGCGCCGTCCCGGCTCAGCCGGGCCACCCCGCCGGACACGGTGACCGCCTGCCCGCCCAGCTCGTACTCGCCGTCGGGCATGCCGGCGGCGGCCATCGCGTCGGTGATCAGGGCGGCCCGCTCCGGGCCGGCCGTCGAGGCGGCGAAGGCGAGCATGCCGTCGTGCAGGTGCACCCCGTCGGCGACCAGTTCGCAGACCACGTTCGGCGCGTCGAGCAGGGCCACGACCGGTCCGGGCTCCCGGTGGTGCACCGGGCGCATCCCGTTGAACAGGTGCGTCCCGACGGTCGCGCCGGCGGCCACGGCCGCCCTGGTCTGCTCCCAGGTGGCGTCGGTGTGCCCGACCGCGGCCACCACACCGCGCGAGACGAGCAGCTCGACGGCCTCCAGCGCGCCGTCCCGCTCCGGGGCCAGGGTGACCATCCGGACCGCGCCGTCGCCCAGCTCGATCAGCTCCGCCAGCTCGTCGGTCGACGGGTCGCGGAGAAACTCCGGGTTCTGCGCGCCGCAGCGGTCCGCCGACAGGTACGGCCCCTCGAAGTGGACGCCGGCCAGCACGCCGGAGGCGACCAGCGGCCGGTACGCGGCCGTCGCCTCCCGCATCAACTCCAACGGAGAGCTGACCAGGCTGGCCAGCAGGGTGGTGGTGCCGTGCCGCAGGTGGAACGCGGCCGCCTCGCGGGCCGACTCGGCGTCCCCGGTGGTGAAGGTGTGCCCGCCCCCGCCGTGGGTGTGCATGTCCACGAAGCCCGGCACGATCCAGTGTCCGTCGCGCACCGACGGGTACTCGGCGACCGCCCTGATTCGGTCATCCCTGATTTCCACGCAGCCCTGCCGGATCACGCCGGTCGGGGTCACCACCTTGCCGCTCACGCGCAGGGTCATCGGCTCTCCATCTCCATGGTCAGGGTCGGGCGTCCAGGGCGAGCAGGGCGGCACCGAGGCAGCCGGCCTCGTCGCCGAGGGCCGCCGCCACCAGGCGCGGCTCCCGGTGGAAGGTCAGCCGTTCGCGTAGCGCCGCGCGCAGCGGGTCGAGCAGTCGGGGCCCGGCCTGGGCCAGCCCGCCGCCGATCACGATTGTCTCGACGTCGAAGAGCGCCTGGGCGGTGGCGAGCCCGTCGGCGAGCGCCTCGACCGCCTCCCGCCAGACCCGGCGGGCCAGCGGTTCACCGGCCGCTGCCCGGTCCGCCACCTCGGCCGCCGTGGTCGGGGCACCGGACAGCTCGGTGTACCGGCGGCCGATCGCCGAGGCCGACGCCACCGCCTCCAGGCAGCCCGGGCGGCCGCAGCCGCAGCGCGGGCCGTCGGGGCGTACCAGGATGTGGCCGATCTCGCCGGCGGCGCCGTGCGCGCCGGTGGCGGCCGATCCGTCGATCACGTGGGCGGCGGCGATGCCGGTGCCGATCGCGACGAAGAGCACGTGATCGACATCACGGCCGGCGCCGAGCCGGGACTCCGCCAGGCCGCCCAGCCGCACGTCGTGGCCGAGCGCCGCGGGCAGCCCGAGCCGGGCCTGCGCCAGCTCCCGCAGCGGTACGTTTCGGAAGCCCACGTTCGCCGACCAGACCGCGACCCCGCGGGCCTCGTCGACCACCCCCGGTACGGCGATCCCACAGGCCACCGGGGTCAGCCCGTCGGCGCGGGCCTTGCCGGCCAGCCCCTGCGCGATGTCGAGGATCGTGCCGACCACCGCCTCCGGACCGCGCGCCGCCCCGGTGGCGTGCCGTTCGGCGTGCACCGTCGTGCCGTCCGGGCGTACCAGGGCGCACTTCATCCCGGTGCCGCCCACGTCCAGCGCGACGACGACCTCGTCGCCTGAGCTCACGCGGTCGTCTCGCTTCGCTCGCTCACGCGAGCACCACGGAGCGGGTCAGGTGCCGGGGCGCGTCCGGGTCGAGGCCGCGGCTGGTCGCCAGCGCGACGGCGAAGCGCTGGGCGAGGATCAGGTCGGCCATCGGATCGACCGGGGTACGCCCGACCGCCCAACTGGTCAGCGCCGTACGCCAGCCGTGGGTGCGGCTGTGCACGAAGGTGGCGCCGGTGGCGGCGACGTCCTCGGGCAGGTCGTCGGGGATCCCGCCGAACGCCCAGACCAGCCGGCCCGGGGCGGCGATCGAGATGGGGCCGTGCCGGTAGTCCATCGCCGGGTACGCCTCGGCCCAGAAGGTGGCCGCCTCGCGGCACTTCAGCGCGGCCTCCTGGGCCAGCCCGACCGTCCAGCCGCGGCCGAGGAAGGTGACCTGCTCGATGCCGGCCGGGTCGACCGGCAGCGGGGCCCGGACGGCCACCTCGGCGTCGGCGGCCAGCCGGCCCAGGTCGTCGCCGAGGTGGGCGCGGAGCAGGGCGAGCGCGGTGGTGGCGAACCGGGTCTGCACGACGGAGCGCTCGTCGGCGAAGGGCATGGCCACCGCGGCGTCAGCCAGTTCGACCGCCGGGGAGGTCGGGTCGCCGACCAGGACCGTGGTGGGGAGCTGGCCGCGCAGCGCGGCGAGCAGGTCCAGCACCTCGGTGGTGGTGCCGGAGCGGGTGATGGCGATGAGCCGGTCGTAGCGGCGGCCGGTGGGGAACTCGCTGGCCTGGAAGGCGTCGGTCTCGCCCTGGCCGGCGCGTTCGCGCAGCCCGGTGTACGCCGTCGCCATGAACCACGACGTGCCGCACCCGACGACGGCGACCCGCTCGCCGGGACGCGGCAGGCGGTCGGTGACCGTCGGGGCGAGTCGCGCCGCCTCCCGCCAGCAGTCGGGCTGGCTCGCGATCTCCGCCTGCACGTACGCCATGACAACTCCTCGCCAAGGGAGACCTTGCGCAATACGGCGCGTTATGGCCGCCTTTCGCGCGTCATTCTGCGTGAATCGGGGTGGTCGTGGCAACCGGCTCCCGGATCGCGCAGCTCAGGGTTTTGCGCCTTCCTAGTTTCGCGCACTACTGTGCACGCAATCAATCACGGTTCGTGCAGAGTCAAGTGGAGGCCCCCGCGGTGGACCGGTACGCCCGATGGAACGCGCTGCTCGAGATGCTGACCAACAGCGGCCGGGTCAGCGTCGAGGAGGCGGCCGAGCGCCTGGCCGTCTCCCAGGCGACCATCCGGCGCGACTTCGACCAGCTCGCCCAGCAGCAGATGATCACCCGTACCCGGGGTGGGGCGGTCGCCAACGGCGTGTCGTACGACCTGCCGCTGCGCTACAAGACGGCGAAGCACTCGGCCGAGAAGCAGCGGATCGGCACGGCAGCCGCGGCGCTGGTCTCCCCGGGCACCGTGGTCGGCCTGAATGGCGGCACCACCAGCACCGAGGTGGCCCGGGCCCTGGCCGTGCGGCCGGATCTCAACACCAACGCCGAGGGTGCCCAGCTCACCGTGGTCACCAACGCCCTGAACATCGCCAACGAGCTGCTGGTGCGCTCGCGGATGAAGGTGGTGGTGGCTGGCGGGGTGGTCCGGCCCAAGTCGTTCGAGCTGGTCGGCCCGCTGGGCGGGGCACTGCTGCGCGAGGTGACCCTCGACGTCGCGCTGCTCGGCGTGGACGCGATCGACCCGCAGCTCGGCGCCGCCGCCCACCACGAGGGTGAGGCCGCGATGAACAGCCTCATGGTGGCCCGGGCCAAGCGGGTGGTGGTGATCGCCGACTCGTCCAAGCTGGGCGGCCACGCCTTCGCCCGGATCTGCCCGGTGGACCGGGTGGAGACGCTGGTTACGGACTCCGGTGCCGCCCCGGCGGTGGTGCAGGCGTTCCGGGACGCCGGTGTGCACGTCGTCTGCGCCTGAGCCGGGTCCCCCTCCTCCGGTCGGCTGAACCCGCCGGCGTTTCGTGCCTACCGGGTATTGCCCCCGGCTGCATACCGCGTATGGTGTCGAGCTGTCATCGCAACTCATCGGGGGAGGTGCAGCTTGCCAGCTGTCCTGGAGATAGAAGGTCTACGTAAGACATACAAGAGTCGCCGCCGCGGCACCCGCAACGCACTGGACGGCTTCGACATGCGGGTCGAGACGGGGCAGGTACACGGCTTCCTCGGCCCCAACGGCTCGGGCAAGACCACCACCCTGCGGACCCTGCTGGGGCTGATCCGGCCCGACGGCGGCCGGATGGCGATTCTCGGGCAGGAGGTGCCGGCGGCGCTGCCGGCGGTGGCTGGCCAGGTCGGCGCCATCGTGGAGAGTCCTCAGTTCTTCCCGAACTTCACCGCCCGGGACACGCTGTCCCTGCTCGGCGAAGCCGGCGAGGTGCCGCGGCAGCGGATCGACGAGGTGCTGGAGCTGGTCGGGCTGCGCGACCGGGCCGGGGAGCGGGTCAAGACGTACTCGCTCGGCATGAAGCAGCGGCTCGCCGTCGCGTCCGCGCTGCTCAAGAACCCGAAGCTGCTCATCCTGGACGAGCCGGCCAACGGCCTCGACCCGGGCGGCATCCGGGAGATGCGTACGCTGATGCGCAACCTCGCCGAAGCCGGCATGACCGTGGTGCTGTCCAGCCACATCCTCGGCGAGATCCAGCTGATCTGCGACTCGGTCACCATCATCTCGCTGGGCCGGCGGGTGGCCTTCGGCCCGGTCGGGGAGGTGCTCGCGCAGCACTCCGCAGGCGGAGTCCGGGTGCGGCTGGATGCGGTCACCGACCTGCCGGCCGCCGCCGACACGCTGACCCGGGCCGGGATCCAGGTGACCGGGCATCCCGACCACCTGATGCTCGCCGGGGTCGACAAGCCGGCCACGGTCACCCGGCTCCTCGCCGAACAGGGCCTCTACGTCAGCGAGCTCGCCCCGGTCGCCGTCGACCTGGAGAGCGTCTTCCTCGAATTGACCGCCACCGCGCCGGTACCCGGCCAGCACCGGCAGGTCGACCAGTCCACGAAGGTCGGTGGCGCGGGGCAGCCCGGTGCCACCACGGGAGGGTGGGGCGCGTGAGTCTCTACCGTACGGAGCTGCGCCGGCTGGCCAAGCGGCGCTTCACCCGCTGGATGACCGTGCTTGGCCTGCTGGTCCTGGCGGCCGTGGTCGTCGGGGTCTTCTTCAGCAACCACAAGATCGACGCCGCCGCGGTGGCGAGCGCCGAGCGCAAGGCTGAGCAGGAGTACCAGCAGCAGGTGCGCTACACCGAGCAGGAGCGCACCGCGTGCGAGCAGGCCAAGGCCGGCGGTACGGCGGAGCCCGGCCGCTTCCCCGAGGACTGCTCGGTCATCTCGCCGCCGCCCCGGGAGGCGATCGAGGCGCGTTGGTTCCTCCCCCCGACCTTCGACTTCCGGAAACAGTTCGACTCCACGTTGACAGTGTTCGCCGCGATCCTGGCACTGGTCGGGTTCGTGGTCGGCGCTTCGTTCATCGGCGCCGAATGGAACACCGGCGGGATGATGAACCTGCTGCTCTGGCGGCCGAAGCGACTGGCCGTCCTGGCGACCAAGCTGGCGGCGCTGCTGACCGGCGTGCTCACGGTGGCGCTGCCCACCGCACTGCTCTGGCTCGGCGGGTTCTGGCTGATCGGCACCTACCGGGGCAGCACGAAGAAGATGACCTCCGGTGCCTGGCAGTCGTTCGGCCTGACCGGGCTGCGCGGCATCGTGCTGGTGCTGGTCATGGCGGCGGCCGGGTTCGCGCTGGCCTCGCTCGGTCGGCACACCGCGATGGCCCTGGGCGGGTCGATCGCCTTGGTGGTGGTCGGCCAGTTCGGCCTCGGCATCCTGCTGAAGATGGCCGGGGTGAGGTTCGTGCAGGCCTGGCTGCTGCCCACCTACCTGACGGCGTGGATGGAGCAGAAGGTCACCCTGGAGAACTGGAACGCCTGCAACTTCAGCTATGGCGGGGAGTGCAAGCCGGACACCCTCGACATCACCTGGCAGCACTCGTCCGTCCTGATGGCGGTCGGAGTGACGGTGATCCTCGTCGCGGCCTTCTGGGCGATGCGGCGCCGGGACATCTCCTGACCCGGCCCGCCCCGGCCGCCGCGTCCGATGCGGCCGGGGCGGGCCCTGGTTAGGCTGAGGTCCCCGGTCCGGCGTTGTCGTGCCGGCCGCCCGGCCCTGAGGAGCGCCATGCCCGCCGACGCCCCCGACCGGCCCGAGCCGTCCGGGCGCGTCGATGTCGGACGCCGGGAGACCGGCGTCGCCGTACCCCCGCCCCGTCCCGCCCCGGCGGTCGAGGCGGTGCCGACCGTCGAGCCCGACCAGGCCGACCTCACCGGTGCGGTCCCCGCTTCCGACGCGGCCCCCGCCCCCGGCGCGGCTTCCGCCGGCTCGGCGGAGCGGCCGGGCGGGCTGACCGAACGGGACCAGCGGATCCTCGCCTTCGAACAGCAGTGGTGGAAACACGCCGGCGCGAAGGAACAGGCGATCCGGGACACCTTCGGGCTCTCCGCGACCCGGTACTACCAGCTGCTCAACGCGTTGCTCGACCACCCGGCCGCGCTGGCCGCGGAGCCGTTGTTGATCGGCCGGCTGCGCCGGTTGCGCGGGGCTCGGGCCCGCAGCCGGCGTCGCTGAACGGCCCACTCGTGGTCCGTGCCTGGTCCGGTGCCGGCGTCCGGCCGCATGTCCTCGGCCGGTCCGGGTAGGCGAGCGGCGACGGAGGGAGCGATCGGATGGGGGCACCAGACCGCCGGTACCCGACCGGGAGCATGCCGGCGCGGCCGATCGGGACGGCGCCGCTGATGCGGGTACGTTCCGCCTCCGACCCGGCCCCCGGCCGGCTGGTGAACGAGGACGTCGTCTTCCGGTTCGGTCCGCTGGTCGGGGTCCTCGACGGGGCGACCGTGCCGGAGGGCTTCGACACCGGCTGCGTGCACGGTCCGGCCTGGTACGTCCGGCACCTGGCCGCCCGGATCGGCCTGGCCGTCGCGGCCCGGCCGGCGGCGACGCTGATGAGCAGCCTGGCGGCGGCCATCCTGGCGGTTCGCGCCGACCACGGCGGGGAGTGCGATCTCGACCACCCGGGTACCCCGTCGTCCACGGTCTGCCTGCTCCGCGAGGGCGGCGACCAGGTGGACTACCTGGTGCTCTGCGACAGCCCGCTGGTGCTGGACGCCGGCGGCCAGGTCAGCGTGGTCTCCGACGAGCGGCTCGACGCGGCGATGGCGGACCTGCGCCGGACCGCCGCGCTGCTGCCCGGGTCCGGCGCCGACCCGGCGACCCTGTTCCGTCAGTCGGTGCTCGTGCAGCGGGCGCGGATGAACCGGACCCACGGCTACTGGGTCGCCGCCGCCGACCCGGACGCGGCGTACCACGCGATGACCGGGACCCTGCCGCTGCGCGGACCGGGGGCGCTTCGGCGGGCGGCGCTGCTCAGCGACGGCGCCTCCTGCGCGGTCGAGCAGTTCGGCCTCTTCAGCTGGGCCGGACTGCTCGATGTGACGGCGGCGGAGGGGCCGGAGGGGCTGATCGGCCGGGTCCGGGCCGCCGAGCGGGACCACCCGGACCGGCTGCGCCGGCATAAGCGGACCGACGACGGCTCGGTGGTGTTCTGCGAGTTCGACCCGGCCGGTTGAGGGCCGGCCGCCCGAGGAGAGTCCAGGCGGCTGGCAACGGAGCGTGAGGTGGAACACGGAGGGGGTACGACCGGCCGGTACGGTCGTCCGGACCGGCAGTCCGGGGTCAAAGGGGTGGACTTGGGCCGGTAGGGCCGGCAGACTGCGGCTCGTGACGGGTGCCGTACGACTGGAGCCGGTGGACGAGTGCAACCTGGAGCCGTTGCTCTCCGTAGCGGCTGCCGAGGCGGAGCCGGAGGACGTCATGCCCCCGGTGGAAGCCCCGGCCGGTTGGTCGCTGGCCCGCCGGGACGCGTTCCGGGAGTTCCACCGGGCCAGCTTCGGCGGCCTGGACGGCCCCACCCGCACCCTGATGTACGCGATCGTCTCCGGTGGCGAGGTGGTCGGCATGGTCCGGATGGCCCGCTGCGACGAGCCCGGGACGGTGGAGACCGGAATGTGGCTGGGGCGCTCGGCGCGGGGGCGAGGGCTCGGGGCGGCGGCCCTGCGTGAGTTGCTGAAGGCCGCCGCGGCGGCCGGCATGAACACCGTCGTGGCCGAGACAACGCCGGGCAACCAGGGTGCCGTCTCCGTGCTGAGGAAATGCGGCGCGGAATTGCGCGAAAAGGGTGGGAAGCTGCACGCGCGGATCTGTCTGGATTCGGTGCTGCCGGCCTGCTGACACCGCCGTCCCACCCTTTCGGTAAATACCTCCTGAGGTGAGCGGCTCAGCCCGTCTGCCGCTCCGCGTACGCCTCCAGCGCGGCGAGCTGGGCGGGGTCGAGGGAGGGGCGGACGCGGGTCCGGGCCGCCTCGACGTGGGCGACGGTGACCGTGGCTGCGGTCAGCGACTCGCGCATCGCGGCGAGCGCCGCCTCGCGGAGCAGTGCCGCGCAGTCGGCGGCCGAGAACCCGTCCAGCTCCGCGCCGAGCGCGGCCAGGTCCACGTCGTCGGCGAGCGGGACGTTCCGGGACGCCGCCCGGAGGATCTCCGTCCGGGCCGGACCGTCCGGCGGCGGCACGTACACCAGGCGTTCCAGGCGGCCGGGACGGAGCAGTGCCGGGTCGATCCGGTCCGGCCGGTTCGTCGCGCCGACCACCACCACGTTGCGCAGCGCTTCCACCCCGTCCAGCTCGGTGAGCAGGGCGGCCACCACCCGGTCGGTCGTACCTCCGTCGGTGGCCTGGCCGCGAACCGGGACGAGCGCGTCCACCTCGTCCAGGAAGATCAGTGTGGGGGCCGCCTCGCGGGCCCGGCGGAACAGCTCGCGGACTGCGCGTTCGCTCTCACCCACCCACTTGGAGAGCAGCTCCGCGCCCTTCACCGACAGCACGTTCGCCCGCCCGGCACCGGCCAGCGCGGTGACCAGGTACGTCTTGCCGCAGCCGGGCGGCCCGTACAGCAGCACCCCGCGCGGTGGCGTCACGCCCAGCCGGGCGAAGGTGTCCGGGTAGGTCAGCGGCCAGAGCACCGATTCGGTCAGCGTCTCCTTGACCTCGTGCAGGCCCCCGACGTCGTCGAGGGCCACCGAGGCCAGCTCCAGGGTGGACCCGGCCATCGTGGTCGGCCGGACCACCTCCAGCGCGGCGGTGACGTCCGTCATCGCCACCGTCGGCGACTCGGTCGCCTTCTGCCGCAGGGCCGCCCGTACGCCGGCCTCGCGGACCAGCGCGGCCAGGTCGGCGGCGACGAACCCGGGCGTACGGGCGGCCACCTCGTCCAGCCGGACGTCCTCGGCGAGCGGCATCTGCCGGGTGAGCACGGTCAGCTGTTCCCGGCGCAACGCCTGGTCGGGCAGCGGGACGGTGATCCGCAGCGCGAGCAGGTCCGGCGCCCGCAGGGCCGAGTCCAGCGCCTCGGGGCGGCCGGTGGTGCAGACCACGGCCGCCCCGGCCCGGACCGCCTCGGCGACCACCTGGCGGAACACCGTGGCCACCGGACCTGGCTCGTCGGCCGGGGCGACGGCCTCGACGTCGGTGACCAGCAGGACGGCGGGACCGTCCGCGCGTACCGCCTCGGCCGCCTCGCGCAGGCGGCGGGCCGCCGCGTCGTTGCCCAGCGCGGCCAGCTCCGGCGCCCATAGCGGGCACACCCGGGCGCGTACCCGGGCGGCGACTGCTCGTACCAGGGTCGACTTGCCTGACCCGGCCGGCCCGCTGAGCAGGACGCCCAGCGAGACGGTGGTGCCGAGCCGGCCCAGCACCTCCCGGTGGTGAAAGCCCAGGTCGAGCAGCTCGGTCAGCTCCTCGGCCTGGGCCCGCAACCCCGGCAGCTCATCTAGGTCCGGTGCCGCCCCCGGCTCGACGAGTTCGGGCTCGGGCGGGGCGGGCGCGGCCCATTCGGTCCCGGCTCCCGCCGGTCGGTTGACCGGGGGCCGGCCACCGGCGGTCGGGCGGCCGTTCGGGTACGGGCCGGCGGCGCCGGGGCCGTGGGTGGCGGCGCCGTGCTCCCAGCCGACGACCGTGTCCATGGTGACCAGCGCGCCGGCCTCCGGCTCGGCGGTGACCACGGTGAGCAGTGTGCTGGTCCAGGCGTACCCGACGGTGTTGGCGAGGCTGCGCCGCGCGGCCTCGACCAGGCCGCGGACCGCAGCGCCGGGCAGCACGTCCTGCGGCAGCAGCGAGACATCGTCCCCGGCGGTGACCATCTTGCCGAGCAGGGCGAGGCGGAGCATCTCCGGGGAGACCGCGGCGACGATCGCGGCCGGGCCGGCCAGGGTCACCGTGCGGGCCGGGACCACCGGCAGGGGGCTCACCCGCACCTGCCCGCCGTCCCGCAGGCCGAGGTTGCCCAACAGCAAATCGTCGGCGTAGAGCAGGGCGGTGCTCGCGGCCGGCTCGGCCGGGGCGACGATGCCGGCGGTCACCCGCCGGCCGGCCAGCCGGACCGGGTCGCCGGGACGCAGCGCCAGCGCGGCCAGCACCTTCGGATGCAGGCGGACGACGCCGCGTCGGGCATCCAGCGCGGCCGGCCGCAGGCTAGCGGTCAGGGTCAGGTCGGGTTCCGCCACCCGCCCGACAGTAGCCGCCGGTGCCAGGCCCGCCGCTCCGCCGTACCGCGGATCTCAGGGATCACTCAGCGTTCGCGCCGTAGCGTGTGCGGCATGAGATCACCGCTCGCCGTCACGCGGATCCGGCGTGCCCTGGCCACCCGCCGTCACCGGGCGATCGCCGTGGTGGTGGCGGTCGTCCTGGTGGCCGCCGCCGTGGCCTGGGCAGCCCGGCCACAGCGACCTGGCTT
Source organism: Micromonospora sp. SL1-18 (assembly GCF_047921505.1). NCBI lineage: Bacteria > Bacillati > Actinomycetota > Actinomycetes > Micromonosporales > Micromonosporaceae > Micromonospora > Micromonospora sp. SL1-18. The sequence continues at coordinate 19,121 of NZ_JBLROA010000043.1, forward strand.
CCGCACCGAGTCGGCGCTGGTGACCGTCCGCTCCGGACCGGCCGGCGACGAGCCCGTCGACCTGGACACCACGCTCTACCTGCCCCGGGACGCCTCGGCCCGGCATCGGGTGCCGGCGGTGCTGCTGGCGCACGGCTTCGGCGGCACCAAGGAGTCGGTCCGCGCCGACGCGGAGGACCTGGCCGACCACGGGTACGCGGTGCTCACCTGGACCGCCCGAGGCTTCGGCCGCAGCGGCGGGGAGATTCACCTGGACAGCCCGGACTACGAGGTGCGCGACGCGCAACGCCTGATCGACCGGCTCGCCGCCAGCCCGGACATCCGCCTCGACGCCGACGGCGATCCCCGGGTCGGCGTGGTCGGTGGCTCGTACGGCGGCGGCCTGGCCCTGCTGCTGGCCGCGCAGGACCGCCGGGTCGACGCGATCGTGCCGATGATCACCTGGAACGACCTGTCCCGAGCCTTCCTGCCGGAGAGCACCGGCGGGGCGCCCACCGAGGGCGTGTTCAAGAAGGGCTGGGCCGGCCTGTTCTTCGGCGGCGGTGGCAACGCCGGCTCCGGCCCGGCCGGCGTCTCCGGCACCACCGCCGGCCAACCCGAGGGCGACCCCGCGTCGGCCGGCGCGCCCAGCCCTCAGCCCGGCGCCGGTCCCGGCACCATCTCGGGGCGGGTGCCCGGGGGGCCCGCCGACCCCTCCTGCGGCCGGTTCGCCGCCGACGTCTGCGCCGCGTACCTGCGGATCGCCACCACCGGACGGGCTGACGCGAAGGCGGTCGACCTGCTGCGGCGCTCCTCCCCGGCCGGGGTGCTCGACCGGATCAAGGCACCGGCCCTGCTGGTACAGGGTGAGGCGGACACCCTCTTCCCGCTCACCGAGGCGGACGCCAACGCGCGCGGCATCGCCGCCGCCGGCACCCCCGTCCGGGTCGCCTGGTTCACCGGTGGCCATGACGGCGGCGCCGGCCCCACCTCCGACTCCGACCGGGTGAAGTTCCTCACCGCGCAGTGGCTCGACCACTACGTCAAGGGCGAGGGCTCGGCGCCGGGCGAGTCCTTCACGTTCTCCCGGATCGCCGGTTTCGACGCGCTCGACCGGGGTCTGGTGGCCACCGGCTACCACACCACCGACTATCCCGGGGTGGCCGGGCAGGGCCGCCGCGAGGTCACGCTGACCGGCCCGGTCCGGTCGATCGCCAACCCGCCCAACGGCAACCCGGCGGCGATCTCCTCGGTGCCGTTCGCCGGGGCGATCGGTTCGCTGCTGAACGGGGTGGCCGGTGACATCCCCGGCCAGCACGCCCGGTTCGAGTCCGCGCCGCTGACCGGACCGGTCGACGTGGTAGGTGCGCCCACCGTACGGATCAGGGCGGCCTCGCCCACCGGCGAGGCGGTGCTCTTCGTCAAGCTCTACGACGTCGATCCGAACGGCGCGGCCACCCTCCCCGACGGCCTGGTCGCCCCGGTCCGGCTGACCGGCCTGCCGGCGGCGATCGACGCCGCCCAGCCGGTCACGGTCACCCTGCCGGCGATCGTCCGCCGGATCGAGTCCGGGCACCGGCTGCGGATCGTCGTGGCCACCTCCGACCAGGCGTACGCGACCCCGGCCGAGCCGGTGGTGCACACCGTCGCCCTCGGCGGCGGTGCGCTGACCCTGCCCACGGTCGACGCCCAGCCGATCCCCACCACGGCCACGATCTGGCGCTGGGCGCTGGTCGGCCTGCTCGCCGCGATCGCGGTCGGGCTCGTCGTGGTCGTCCTGCTCGCTCGCCGCCGGCACCGCCGCCAGGGCAGCTCGGTCCACCCGGAGTACGCCGACGTCCCGCTCGCCGTCCGCCAGCTCCGCAAGGAGTACGCGGACGGCTTCGTGGCCGTCTCCAACGTGGACTTCGAGGTGCACCCCGGTCAGGTGGTCGGCCTGCTCGGTCCGAACGGCGCCGGCAAGACGACCACGCTGCGGGTGTTGATGGGGCTGACCCAGCCCACCGCCGGCGAGATCTACGTCTTCGGTCACCGGCTGGTGCCCGGCTCGCCGGTGCTCTCCCGGATCGGGGCGTTGGTGGAGGGGCCGGGCTTCCTGCCGCACCTGTCCGGCCTGGAGAACCTGAAGGCGTACTGGCGGGCGACCGGGCGACCCTGGACGGACGCGCACTTCGACGAGGCGCTGGAGATCGCCGGGCTGGGCGACTCGGTGCACCGCAAGACCCGTAAGTACAGCCACGGCATGCGGCAGCGGCTCGCCATCGCGCAGGCCATGCTGGGTCTGCCCGAGCTGCTGGTGCTCGACGAGCCGACGGACGGCCTGGACCCGCCGCAGATCGCCGAGATGCGCCGGGTGCTCCAGCGGTACGCCATGGACGGCCGGGCGGTGCTCGTCTCCAGTCACCTGCTGGCCGAGGTGGAGCAGACCTGCACCCACGCCGTGGTGGTGAACAAGGGGCGGATCGTGGCCTCCGGCCCGGTCGAGGAGATCGTCGGCGAGTCGCCGAGCGTGTTGTTCGAGGTGAGCGACCCGGACGCGGCGCGGAGCGTGCTCGACCGGCTGCACGGCGTACGGGTGCTGCCCGACGGGGACGGCGGGCTGGTGGTCAACACCAACGGCACGGCCCGCAGCGAGGTGGTGGCCGAGCTGGTCCGGGCCGGCATCGGGGTGGATCGGGTGGTGCCCCGGCGCCGCCTGGAGGACGCGTTCCTCGCCCTGGTCGGCGAGAACTCTCGGGGGAGTGGAGACCGGTGATGGGACAGTCGTCATCCGTGGGTTCGGGCGGCGGCCGGACGGGCCTGGTGGGCCCGGGCGGGTCGGCGTCGGGCTACCGGCCGTCGTCGACGCTGCCGTTCCGGGCCGAGTTCCGCCGGCAGGCGTCACGGCGGCGTACCCAGCTCGCGCTGGGGTTCATGGTGCTGCTGCCGCTGATCATCCTGGTCGCGTTCCAGTTCAACTCCGGCAACGCGGACCGGAACCGGAACAACCAGTTCGGCAGCCTGGTGGACCTGGCCGTCTCCGGCGGGCTCAACTTCGCCCTGTTCTCGATCTTCGTGTCGTCGTCGTTCCTGCTGGTCGTGGTGGTGGCGCTGTTCTGCGGGGACACGGTGGCCAGCGAGGCGAGCTGGGGCAGCCTGCGCTACCTGCTGGCCGTCCCGGTGCCCCGGGCCCGGCTGCTGGCGGTGAAGCTGCTGGTCGCGCTCGCGTACTCGGGGCTGGCCCTGCTGCTGCTCGCCGGCACCGCGCTGCTCGCCGGCACCCTCCGGTACGGCTGGTCGCCGCTGCGCAGCCAGGTCTCCGCCGATCTGGCCCCGGCCGAGGGACTGCTCCGCCTGCTCGCGGTGCTCGGCTACCTGGCGGTCGTCCTGTTGGTGGTGGCCGGCCTGGCGTTCCTGCTCTCGGTGACCACGGACGCCGCGCTCGGCGCGGTCGGCGGGGCGGTGCTGCTGTGGATCCTGTCCAGCATCCTGGACCAGATCACCGCGCTGGGCGGGCTGCGCGCGCTGCTGCCCACCCATTACAGCAGCGCCTGGCTGGGCCTGCTCTCCACCCCGGTGCAGACCGACGACCTGGTACGCGGCGCCATCTCGGCGATCATCTACGCCACCGGCTTCTGGACGCTCGCCTTCTGGCGCTTCACCCGCAAGGACATCACGAGCTGACGTTCACTGCGTGGGAACCCGGCGCAGCGGCGGCGCGGCCTGGGCATAGACTCGGTGGCACAACTGCATACCTCATCCAGAGGGGCTGAGGGATACGGCCCGATGACGCCCCGGCAACCACCCGCGCGCTCGACGACGAGCGACGCAGGCAGGTGCCAATTCCGTCCCCGCCGCACGAGGCGATGCGGGGAAAGATGAGAGGACATCCTCGACATGACGTCGACGCTTCCCGCCGCCTCCGGCATCGACACCACCGTCAGCCCCGCCCGCGCCCTGGTCTGCCGCGCCTGTACCGCGCGCTACCCGCTCGCGGCCCAGCACGCCTGCTACGAGTGCTTCGGGCCGCTCGAAGTCGACTACGACACCGCCGCCCTCGCCACGGTCACCCGCGAGCAGATCGAGGCCGGTCCGAAGAACCTCTGGCGGTACGCGGGCCTGCTCCCCGCCGGCCAGGACCCGGCCACCCGGGTGACCCTGAATCCGGGGCTGACCCCGCTGGTCGCCGCCCCGCACCTCGCCGCCGAGCTGGGCCTCACCGCCCCGCTCTGGATCAAGGACGACAGCGCCAACCCGACGCACTCGTTCAAGGACCGGGTGGTCTCGGTGGCGCTGACCGCCGCCCGGGCGCTCGGCTTCACCCGGTACGCCTGCGCCTCCACCGGCAACCTGGCCAACTCGGTGGCCGCCCACGCGGCCCGGGCCGGGGCCCCCTCGGTGGTCTTCATCCCCAGCGACCTGGAGCAGGGCAAGGTGGTGACCACCGCCGTCTACGGCGGCGACCTCGTCGCCATCGACGGCTCGTACGACGACGTTAACCGGCTCTGCGGCGAGCTGGTGGAGACCGACGAGTTCGAGGACACCGCGTTCGTCAACGTCAACGTGCGGCCGTACTACGCCGAGGGTTCCAAGACTCTCGGGTACGAGGTGGCCGAGCAGCTCGGCTGGCGGATTCCCGCCCAGGTGGTCATCCCGATGGCCAGCGGCGAGCTGCTCACGAAGATCGACAAGGCGTTCTCGGAGCTGGTCGAGGTCGGCCTGGTCGAGGCGCCGGCGGAGGGCTGGAAGGTGTTCGGCGCCCAGTCCGCGGGCTGCAACCCGATCGCCACCGCGCTGCACAACGGCAGCGACACCATCGTCCCGGTCAAGCCGACCGGCATCGCCAAGTCGCTGAACATCGGCGACCCCGCCGCCGGCCTCTACGCGCTGGAGGCGGTCCGCCGTACCGGCGGCTGGATGGAGTACGTCGACGACGAGGAGATCCGCGACGGCATCCGGCTGCTCGCCCGTACCACCGGGGTCTTCGCGGAGACCGCCGGCGGTGTCACCGTGGCGGTGCTGCGCAAGCTGGTCGAGTCCGGCCGCCTCGACCCGGCGGCCGAGACGGTCGTCTTCAACACCGGCGAGGGCCTGAAGACCCTCGACGCGGTGGCTGCCCAGGTCGGCCCCACCCACCGCATCAAGCCCTCCCTCCGCGCCGCCCGCGCCGCCGGCCTCCTCGGCTGACGCCCCGCTCGCCGGTCGACCGGCCCGGCCCGGCCGGCCCGGCCGGCCGCCCGCCTCTCCGCCCGCCCAGCCATGATCCACTCCGCGTGCAGTACGTGGGGGTGTTCCGATGTACTGACACCGCGATGGCCCGCAACTGGTGTTGATCATGGCTGGGTGGACGAGTGACTTAGAGGGTGCGGGGGAGGGCGGATCGCCCGGGCGGGGGATCGGGTCGTTTCGCGGGGTAACTGACGTTTCGCTGTGAGTGTGGAAAATCCGCCGACAAGGACTTGACGGCAGGAATTGGACGGCGGAGGATGTCCGGTGCGGGAGGGCATCCGCCGAAGACTTTGAGGTCTTTTGACCCAACGCCGGAGGCGTTGTGCGGACGTCCCTCCCGACCAACGTCCGAAGGGGCCGGCGGAAAACCGCTGGCCCCTTCGCTGTAGGTGGACGCAGGATCGCTCCATGGCCATCTCCGTCACCCCGCTCGACCCGGACGACCAGGCCGCACTCGACGAGGCATACCGGGCGGCGGTCGCGGCCCAGGCCGTGGACGAGCCGGACCTCCCGCCGCTGTGCCGGCGGCGGTTCGAGGCGCCGCTACAGCACCCCATGCCGGGCATCGACACCCGATGGACGGTGGCCCGGCTCGACGGGGTGCTCGCCGGCTGGAGCCGCCTGTACCTGCACACGCTCGACAACACCGAGAACGCCGGCGTCGAGCTGGTGGTGCACCCGGCGTACCGGCGGCGTGGGGTGGGGCGCGCGCTGCACGAGCATGGCCTGCGGCTGCTGCGGGAGCACGGCGGCAAGCGGATGATCGCCTCGACCGTCACCCCGCTGCCCGGGGAGGAGGGCCGGGAGATGCCCGGAGCCGCCTTCGCCGCCGCCGTCGGCGCGCGGCCGGCTCTCGCCGACGTCCGCCGCCGGCTCGACGTCACCGTGCTCGACCGGCCCCGGCTGGCGACCCTGCTGACCGAGGCCAGCGCGGTCGCCGCCGGCTACCGCGTGGTCCGCTGGGGTGACCACACCCCGCAGGAGTACGTCGCCGACGTCGCCTACCTGGAGGGCCGGCTGCTGGTCGACGCTCCCCTCGGGGACCTCCAGTGGGAGCAGGAGCAGGTGGACGCCGACCGGATTCGGGGCCGGGAGCGGGCGCTGGACGCGCGGGGAGTCCGCCGGTACAGCGCCGGCGCGGTACACGAGGCGTCCGGCCGGCTGGTCGCCTGGAGCATGCTCAGCCTCGACGCGAGCAGCACCTGGCACGCCTGGCAGCAGATCACCATCGTCGACCCGGACCATCGTGGTCACCGGCTCGGCCTGCTCACCAAGATCGAGAACCTGGAGCACGCCCTGGCGCACGAGCCGGAGCTGCGGGCGATCGACACGTACAACGCGGCCGAGAACGCTCACATGATCGCGATCAACGAGCAGCTCGGCTTCCGTCCGGCGGCCGGCTCGACGGACTGGCAGCTGACGATTTGAGGTGTGACACGCCTCTACTGATCTGGTGGCTTTCTGTTGCATGATGGCGGGCATGACGGAGACCCCGCACCCCCTGTACGACAGGCACGCCGACACCCTCAACCGCGCGCTGACCGCGATCACCGAGCGGGGATACTGGTCCGCCTATCCCGAGTCGCCCAGCCCCCGGGTGTACGGCGAGACCGCCGCCGCGGACGGCAAGGCGGCCTTCGAGGCGTACCTGAACCGGGACTTCCCCCTCGACCAGCCGGGCGACGGCGGGACTGTCGCCACCGAGGTCAGCCCGTTCGGCGTGGAGCTGAACGTGCGCTACCCGCACGCCGCCCCCGACCCGCTCGTGGCCGCCGCGTCCGCCGCCCTGCCGGCCTGGCGCGACGCCGGCCCGCAGGCCCGGGTGGGCGTCTGCCTGGAGATCCTCGACCGGCTGCACCGGAACGTCTTCGAGCTGGCCAACGCGGTGCAGTTCACCAGCGGCCAGGCGTTCGTGATGGCCTTCCAGGCCGGCGGCACGCACGCGCTGGACCGGGCGCTGGAGGCGATCGCCTACGCGTACGCCGAGATGACCCGCCACCCGGGGACGGCCGGCTGGGAGAAGGCCGCCGGCAAGGGCGACCCGCTGCGGATGAGCAAGACCTTCCACGTGGTGCCGCGTGGTGTGGCGCTGGTGATCGGCTGCAACACCTTCCCGACCTGGAACTCGTACCCGGGGCTCTTCGCCTCGCTGGCCACCGGCAACCCGGTGGTCGTCAAGCCGCACCCCCGCGCGGTGCTGCCGCTCGCCATCACGGTGAAGTACGCCCGCCAGGTGCTCGCCGAGGCCGGCTTCGACCCGAACCTCGTGCAGCTCGCCCCGGAGGCGGCGGGCGAGAAGGTCGCCTCGACCCTGGCGCTGCACCCGGCCGTCAAGATCGTCGACTTCACCGGCTCCACCGAGTACGGCGACTGGCTGGAGGCGAACGCCCGGCAGGCCGCCGTCTACACCGAGAAGGCCGGCCTGAACACGGTGGTGATCGACTCCACCGACGACTTCGCCGGGATGTGCCGCAACCTGGGCTTCACGCTCACCCTCTACAGCGGCCAGATGTGCACCACCTCGCAGAACCTGCTGATCCCGCGAGGTGGCATCGAGACCGACCAGGGGCACAAGAGCTTCGACGAGGTGGCCGTCGGCATCGCCGCGGCGATCGGCAAGCTCACCGCCGACCCGGCCCGAGGGGTCGAGCTGACCGGCGCGATCGTCAACGACGGCGTGCTGGAGCGGCTGGAGGAGGTCACCAAGGTCGGCGAGCCGGTGCTGGAATCGCGGGCCGTCGAGCACCCGTCGTTCCCCGACGCGGTGGTGCGTACGCCGGCCATCGTCAAGCTGGACGCGAGCGACACCGCGACCTACTCCCGGGAGTGGTTCGGGCCGATCTCGTTCGCCATCGCGACCAACTCCACCGCGCACAGCCTGGACATCCTCCGCGCGACCGTCGGGGAGAAGGGCGCGCTGACCGCGGCGGTCTACTCCACCGACGAGGCGGTGCTGGACGCCGCCGAGGCCGCGGCGGTCGACGTCGGCGTCCACCTGTCCGGCAACCTCACCGGCGGGGTCTTCGTCAACCAGTCGGCGGCGTTCTCCGACTTCCACGGTTCGGGGGCGAACCCGGCGGCGAATTCGGCGCTGACCGATGGGGCGTACGTTTCCAACCGGTTCCGCATCGTGCAGAGTCGTCGGCACGTCTGAGTTGCTCTTTGGGGTTTCCGGGCAGGCCACCTCGCTCCGGGCGGTCAGGGTTGATCCCTCCGCGAGGCGGCCTGCCCGGAAACCCGTCCGGGGCATCCTGATCGCGCCGCTTCGGCCAGGGGTGTTGATCTCAGGGGTGCTGCCTTGGGTTGCGTTCTCGGTCAGCGGGGTCAGGCGGGGCGGCGCATCTGGAGTTCGCGGAGGGCGGGGAACCTGGGGTGCGGAACGCGTACGCCGGTGTCGACGAAGCCGAGCTTCTGATACGCCCGGTAGGCGCGGTCGTTGCCGACCACCACCTCCAGCACCAGTTCCGGCCGGCCGCAGGCGCGGGACCAGGCGGCCACCTCGTCCATCAGCGCGCCGAGCAGCCCGTTGCCGCGCCAGGCCGGCGTGACGTAGACCGCGTAGATCACGGTCAGCCCCGGCTCGTCCGGGGCGACCGTGCCTCCGGCGTGGCCCACCAGCCGGCCGCCCGGATCGGCCACGAACTGGGCCGTCTCCGGGCCTTCGGAAACCGAGGCGATCCGGGCCGCGTAGCCGGCGTGCGGCCGGGCGGCGGCCTCGGCCACGGTCTCCAGGAACGCCAGCGGCGAGTCGGCGAGCATCTCCAACCGGAGCGCTCGCATCCGGGCGGCGTCCTCGATGCGGACCCGCCGGATGGTCGCGGTGCGGGTCGCGGTGGTGGTCGGCGCGCTGGTCATGCCGCATGCATACCGGAGAGCGACGGGTTCCCGACGGCCTGGGGTGGATCCTGCCGGATTATGACCGATTTGTGGTCGTGCGCGCTCGTCACGCCTCGTGTAGCGTGCGATTTCGGTCACCGATTCAGCGGCCGTCGACGATCGCCGAACCGGTGGTCCGCCGGTGCCGGTCTGCCGGTCTCCGGATTGTGGAACGCCGCGCAGAGTGAGGAAGTGCACCGTGGCACAGGGCACCGTCAAATGGTTCAACTCCGAAAAGGGCTACGGCTTCATCGCCGTCGACGGCGGGCAGGACGTCTTCGTCCACTTCTCCGCGATCGAGATGGACGGCTACAAGGCGCTGGACGACGGCCAGCGGGTCGAGTTCGAGATCGCGCAGGGGCAGAAGGGCCCGCAGGCCGAGGGGGTCCGGCTCATCGCCTGATCCCGTTGCCACCCGTCCGGCGGCCGCTCCACCGGCGAGCAGGGGCTGCGGGGTGGGCGCACACCAGGGAGGATCATGAGCCGTTCCAGCCATCGTTGCTGAGGAGGGTTCATGTCCGACCAGCCGCCGTCGGGTTCGATCGAGCCGGTGCCCCCGGCTTCGTCCGGAACGCCGGCCGACCCGACCCGGTCGACGTCGCCAGCCGCTGAGCCCGCCCCGATGCCGCCGCATGCCGGCGACGTGGCCGCGCCCGGGCAGTCCACCCCGACGGATCCGGGTGTGCCCGCCCAGCGCGAGCCGGGCTGGCCGGCGCAACCCGGTCATCCGGCCGAGCCGGGCTGGCCGCCGGCACCCGCTCAACCCGGCCAGCCGGTCGTGCCGGGCCAGCCGGTGCCGCCCGGGCCGCCGGGATACGGTGTGCCGGGCGGGCAGCCGGGATACGGTGTGCCGCACGAGCAGCCGGGATACGGTGTGCCGCACGAGCAGCCCTGGGGGGCGTACCCGGGGGATCCGGCCACGCAGCCGCAGGGCTGGGTGTGGCCGACCGCGGGTGGTTCGGTTCCCGCCGGCTACCTGGGCGTGCCGATGCCCGGCCAACCCTACGGCTGGCATCCGGGCGTGGACGCCGATCCACTGGTCACGCCGCCGTACGCGGGGATCGGCGGCTGGTTCGCCCGGTGCGGCGGAGCGGTACGCCGTGGCTGGCGGCAGTTGCTGCCGATCATGCTGCTCACCCAGGCGGTCCCGGCGGCGGTGATCTCGGTCCTCACGCTCGTCCTCGTTCCGGCGGCTGAGCCCGTCAACGGCCCGAACGGCGCACCGGTCCTGCCGGACGGCTACTTCCAGGACGTGTTTGCCTTCTACGGCGCGGTGGCCCTCGCCGCGCTGATCTTCGGGCCGCTGCAGAGCGCGGGCTGGGCGGCGGGCACCTGGGTGGTCGCCCGCCAGGCGGCCGGCGAGCAGTCCGGTGTGGGGGCCGCCCTCCGGTACGGGCTGCGCCGCGCTCTCGGTCTCTGGGGCTGGAGCATCGTCGCCACCCTGTTGATCTCGGTCGGCACCTGCCTCTGCGTTTTGCCCGGGATCTACGCGGCTTTTGCGGTCGCGCTGCTCGGCCCGGTCTACCTCTTCGAACGGCACGAGCCGATCGGCCGCGCGTTCCGGATGTTCCACCAGCGCTTCGGGATGGTGCTGGGGCGGGTCGCGCTGGTGGCCGCGGCGGTCATCCTCGGCTCGCTGGTCAGATGGGTGATCGAGGCGGTTGGCCAGCTCCCGTTCGGGACGCAGCCGATGGCGACGCCAGGTACGGCGGCGGGAGCGGTCGCGGTGTCACTGGTTGCCGCCGTGCTGGTCACCCCGGTGTACCTGGCGCAGCTCGTCGGGCTGCTGGTCACGTACGCCGAACAGCGGGCCCACGAAGGCCCGGTGAACACCGCCCTGCTGGCCGCGGAACTCGGCTGAGCGGGGCCATCGTGCTTGCACTCGGCTAGGGAGAGTGCTAAACAGGTCATTGGCACTCGCACACGTTGAGTGCCAATGGTCGGGGCGGTAGGGCCACGGCCGCGCCGGTGTCTCGATGGCGCCGGGGTGGCACGAGGCCGGTCGTCGCGGGCTATCCGGCCCGGCCGAGGAGACGTCGTCGTCGCCAGGTGGCGACGTCCCAAGGTGCGTACACCAGGCGGCCCATCCGGGAAGACACTCGGGTGGCCCGTGAGTGTCCAGGAGGACAACGCCGTATGGCCAAGATGATCGCGTTCGACGAAGAGGCGCGCCGCGGCCTCGAGCGGGGTATGAACCAGCTCGCCGACGCCGTGAAGGTGACCCTCGGCCCCAAGGGCCGCAACGTCGTGCTCGAGAAGAAGTGGGGTGCCCCCACCATCACCAACGATGGTGTGAGCATCGCCAAGGAGATCGAGCTCGAGGACCCGTACGAGAAGATCGGCGCTGAGCTGGTCAAGGAGGTCGCGAAGAAGACCGACGACGTGGCCGGTGACGGCACGACGACGGCGACCGTCCTGGCCCAGGCCCTGGTCCGCGAGGGCCTGCGCAACGTGGCCGCCGGCGCCAACCCGATGGCCCTGAAGCGGGGCATCGAGGCCGCCGTGGCCAACGTCTCGGAGGAGCTGCTCAAGCTCGCCAAGGACGTGGAGACCAAGGAGCAGATCGCCTCCACCGCCTCCATCTCCGCCGCCGACCCGAGCGTCGGTGAGATCATCGCCGAGGCGATGGACAAGGTCGGCAAGGAAGGCGTCATCACCGTCGAGGAGAGCAACACCTTCGGCCTGGAGCTGGAGCTCACCGAGGGTATGCGCTTCGACAAGGGCTACATCTCCGCCTACTTCATGACCGACCCGGAGCGTATGGAGGCCGTCTTCGACGACCCGTACCTCCTGATCGTCAACAGCAAGATCTCGTCGGTGAAGGACCTGCTCCCGATCCTGGAGAAGGTCATGCAGTCGGGCAAGCCGCTGCTGATCATCGCCGAGGACATCGAGGGCGAGGCCCTGGCCACCCTCGTGGTCAACAAGGTCCGTGGCACCTTCAAGTCGGTCGCCGTCAAGGCGCCGGGCTTCGGTGACCGCCGCAAGGCCATGCTGGCCGACATCGCCATCCTCACCGGTGGCCAGGTCATCAGCGAGGAGGTCGGCCTCAAGCTGGACGCCGTCGGCCTCGACATGCTGGGCCGCGCCCGCAAGGTCGTGGTGACCAAGGACGAGACCACCATCGTCGATGGTGCCGGCGACGCCGAGCAGATCCAGGGCCGGGTCAACCAGATCCGGGCCGAGATCGAGAAGAGCGACTCCGACTACGACCGGGAGAAGCTGCAGGAGCGGCTGGCCAAGCTGGCCGGCGGCGTTGCGGTGATCAAGGTCGGCGCGGCCACCGAGGTCGAGCTGAAGGAGCGCAAGCACCGCATCGAGGACGCCGTCCGTAACGCGAAGGCCGCCGTCGAGGAGGGCATCGTCCCGGGTGGTGGCGTTGCGCTGGTGCAGGCCGGCAAGACCGCCTTCGACAAGCTGGACCTGGCCGGCGACGAGGCGACCGGCGCGCAGATCGTCAAGATCGCGCTGGACGCCCCGCTGCGGCAGATCGCCGTGAACGCCGGCCTGGAGGGTGGCGTCGTCGTCGAGCACGTCCGCAACCTCGAGCCGGGCCACGGCCTCAACGCCGCGACCGGCGACTACGTGGACCTGCTGGCCGCGGGCATCATCGACCCGGCCAAGGTGACCCGTTCCGCGCTGCAGAACGCCGCCTCGATCGCCGCGCTGTTCCTCACCACCGAGGCCGTCGTGGCGGACAAGCCGGAGAAGACCCCGGCCGCCCCGGCTGGCCCGGGTGGCGGGGACATGGACTTCTGAGTCCAGCTCCACGCTGGGAGGGGGGCGGGCCGCGTCAGCGGTCCGCCCCCCTCCGTGTGTTCACGTCGGCAGCGGCCGTTGGTTGCGCCGCTTGTGGGTCCGGTCGTACGGGGGCGCGATGCGGATCGGCTCGTCCACCAGTTGCAGCGGTTCGTCGGTGAACGGCTCGTCGACGCGGGCCATCTCCGCCAGCTGCTCGGCGTCGCCGTAGTCGAGCCGGTCGAACGGCAGTTGGCCGGGGAGTTCGCCGACCGGGCGCCAGCTCGCCGGTTGGTCGCCGGTCAATTCGTCATCCGTCGTCATGGCTGCCTCCTCTACGCACGACCGTAGGCGGCGGTCAATGACCAGCGGGCCGGAATGGCATTATTTGCGTCTATGTACCTTTCGCTCCTTTGGTCATTCCTGTCCGGTCAGCGCCTTGCGATACAGGAAGAACACCCGCTCGATGCGCGCGCCCGCCGCGTTCGCGTAGAACGGCACCGGGCCCACCCAGCCGATCTGTGCCGTGTTCAGGCCGGTTGCCGCCTGGTCACGTAGACAGCGTCGCAGCAGCACCCCACCGATGCCCGAGCCCTCGGCCGCCGGGGCCGTACCCATCGGCCCGAACCAGCTCGGTCGGGTCGAGCCGTACGCGGCGAAGCCCAGGATCTCGCCGTCCCGCTCAGCCAGGTGCGCGCCCCCTTCCGGCCGGTCCAACGATCCGGCCAGCTCGCTGTCCCACGCCCCACCGAAGGTGGTGCGGGCGAAAGCGGCCAGCGCCGGCAGATCGCCCCGTTCGGCCCGGCGTACCGTCACGCCCGCGTCGGCCAGCCGGCGCTCGGCGGCCTCCGTCGAGCGCAGTGCCGCAGACCCCTCCGCCAGGTCCGCGGTCATGTTCCACGCCGTACGGTCCTGCTGGTAGCCGAGCCGCAGCGCAGCGCAGACCGCCGGGGTGTATCGCACGTCGATGCCCGGCCAGGCGTAGTGCGGCGGGTTCCCGACGAGCAGCAGCTCGCCCGCGCCGAGCCCGGCCAGGCGCCGCTCCGCCTCGGCCAGCAGCGCCCGCCCGATGCCCTGGCGGCGTACCTCCGGTGCCACCGCCAGCAGGTCGACGTGGCCGTGGCGCGGATCCCGCTGCGACACCGAGCCGAGCAGCACGCCGAGCAGCTCGCCGCCGCGTACCGCCCCGAGCGGCAGCACCGGCCGGTCGGCCGCCGCACGAACGGCGAGGGTGTCCACGATGGCGGCTGCCTCGGCCGAGTCCTCGGGCAGGTCCAGGGCCCGCCGGCAGAGGTCGACGACCGCCGGCAGGCGGTCCGGGCCCAGCTCGATGATCTCCACGTCCATGGTGGCCGACCTTAGGCCATCCGTCGGCCGCCCGGCACCGTTCGACCGGCCGGGGTGTTAACAAGGGGCCCCTGCTCTACCGCAGGCGTTAAGAAGGGGCCCCTGCTTTCATCGCGGCGCGGACGGCGGCGTAGGCGTCGACCAGGCCGGCGCCGACCTCGTCGGCCGGGCCGCCGCAGCGCTCCGCGTCCGGCGGCACTCCGGCGGGGGAGGCGGTGTCGAGGAGGATCCGCCGGGTCCGTGCCAGGTCGCCGACGAGCGCCGGGTTCGCCGACCACATCAGCGCGACCACGCCCGCCACCTGCGGCGTCGCCATCGAGGTGCCGTCGAGTGTGGCGTAGCCGCCGCCGGGGAACGCCGACAGCACCCCCGCCCCGGGCGCGACCAGGTCGGGTTTGGTGAGACCACCGGCGGCCGGGCCCCGGCTGGAGAAGCGGGTGAGCTGGCGCGCCCGGTCCACCGCCCCGACCGTCAGCACGTCGGCGTACGGGGCCGGCGGGTCGGCGACCGAGCCGCAGTAAGGGCCCGAGTTGCCGGCGGCCACCACCACCAGGATGCCGGCGGCGGCGAGCGCGGCGGTCGCCGGTCGCAACGCCCCCGGGTCGCAACCCTCGATCGGCGGGCAGCCCCAGGAGTTGGTCAGCACGTCAGGCGCGCGGCCCGGCCGGCCGTCGGTGAACGGGTTCCCGCCAACCGGGAACGGGGCCAGCATGAACTGGAGGCAGTCGAGGTAGTGAGCCGGGCTGCCCAGGTTGCGGTCCAGGTTGACGCAGCCCACCCACTGTGCGCCGGGGGCCACGCCGATCCCGTTCCGGCCCACCGCGCTGCCCGCCGTGTGGGTGCCGTGACCGCCCCGGTCGCCCGGCGTACGCCGGTGCTCCCACGGGTCGTACCAGGAGTCGTCGCCGCCCCGGAAGCCGGCGGCCAGCGCCGGGTGCCGCCCGTCCACACCGGAGTCCGAACTGCCGACCACGACGCCCGATCCGGTCACGCCCAGCTCCGACCAGACCCGGTCCGCGCCGATCAACGACACGTTCCAGACCGGACCGGTGGGCGCCGGCTGGCTGCCCCGGGCCGGGGGCGCCGCCGCCGGCAACGGGCGTAGCCGCTGGCTGACCAGCACCCGGCCCACCTCCGGGCGCCCGGAGAGCCAGGCCCGTACCCCCGGCCCGCCGTCCGTCTCTATGGCGTTGACCAGGTAGTACGGCGTCGGGTGCAGGCCCAGCCGGGTCAGCTCGTGGCGCAGGTCGCCCTGGGTTCGGTCGGCGGTGGCCACCAGCCGCCGGTAGACCTCCGCGGCTCGGGCGTCGCGTCCCGCCCGCCCGGGCTCCCCGGTCGGGAGGCCACTCAGGTCGGCCTGCTCGCGCAGCACCACCAGCAGCCGTTCCCCGTACAGGCCGGGCCGGCCGGGGACGACGTACACCACGGCCACGGCGGCGAGCAGGGCCGCGGCGGTCAGGCCGGCCGCCGCCCGCCGGGGCGCGCGGGCGCGGGGCCGGGCGAGCAGGACGCCGTACCCGATGGCGAGCAGCGCCGCGACGGCGAACGCGGCACCGGCCCCGACGGCGACCCAGTACGGGACATCGCGGCTGCCGGCGAGCAGGACGGTGATCTCCTCCGGGTCGGTGAAGGCGAGCGGCCCGGCCAGCGCGAGGCCGACCAGCCAGCGGACCGGGGCGCGGCCGGCCGGCCGGCCGGAGCGACGGGCCGCGGCCTCCAGCGCGCCCAGCACGAAGCCGAGCGGCGGCAGCAGCAACAGGGCCGGCAACTGCGCCCCGGACTGCCCGGCCGCGCCGGACAGCGGCACCAGGGCCACCCCGGCGACCAGGCCGCCGACCAGCACCAGCCGGGCCGGCCGGGGTGGCGCGCCGACCGCGAACCGGGCCCAGAACATGGCGTCGAGCAGCGCCCCGGCGAGCGCGCCGAGCGCGGCGGCGGCGAGGCCGGCGAGCACCGTCTCCAGTGCCCCGCCGAGCGCGCCCACCCAGGCCCAGGGCAGCAGCGACGCCAGCCCGGCGGCGAGCGCCAGCAGGGTCACCGGGCCCAACCGCCGCACGCCGCCACCCGCCGCCGCGCCGGCCGGGCCTACCGCCCCACTGGCCTGGCCCGCTGTCGCGCCGGTCTGGCCTGGCGACGGGCTGGCCGCGACGTGGTCCGCAACGGCGGGTGGCTCACCGCCCGGGCCGGCGACGGCGATGCCGGCCACGGCGTCCACCCGACGGCGGGACAGCCGACGAACGACCAGCGCGAGCAGGGCGGCGCTGCCGGCCAGTGCCGCCAGGTACGCCTCCTTGTGGACCGGCGGCACCGTGCGCAGCAGGGTCAGCGCGCCGAGCGCCAGCGCCGCGCCCAGCCAGACTCGGCCGGTGGCCCGGACCGCCGGGGAGCGGGGAAGCAGCGCGAGCGCGAGGGTGGGCGCGCCCACGAGCAGCACTGTGGCGAGCGCGACCACCGGCCACACCAGCACCATCCGGTGCAGGCCGGCGACCAGCACCAACTGGTCGATCGCCCAGCCGACGACCTGGCCCGACACGGTCACCAGGACGGCCCAGCCGCCGGTGAGCACTGCGGCGACCACCGCCCAGGGGCTCGTTCGATCAGGCGGGAAACCCGGCGAACGGGCGGGATACGGGCGACCGACCTGCATGCAGAGCACAGTACGGCCCAGCCGGAGCCACCTGCCGCCCCAACGCCCACCCGCATCCGTACATGTCGCCGGAGCGCCGGGACGGTTACGGTGGACGGGTGCGCGACCCCAACGTGTCCCGATCCATGGCCGGTCAGCTCTCCGCCGAGCGCCGCGCCGACGACCTGCGCAAACTTCGCGCCGAGCGGTTCGACGTGCTCGTCATCGGCGGTGGGGTGACCGGGGCCGGCGCCGCCCTCGACGCCGCGTCCCGTGGTCTGAAGGTGGCCCTGGTGGAGGCGCGGGACTTCGCCGCCGGCACCTCCAGCCGGTCCAGCAAGCTGATCCACGGCGGCCTGCGCTACCTCGAGCAGCTGGAGTTCCACCTGGTCCACGAGGCGCTCACCGAGCGCGGGCTGCTCGCCACCCGGCTCGCCCCGCACCTGGTCCGCCCGGTGCCGTTCCTGGTCCCGCTCCCCGCCGACGGCGGGGTGCGCGACCTGCCGAGCAGGGCGTTCCGCCGGTCGTACTACGGCGCCGGGGTGGCCGCCTACGACGCGTTCGCCGGGTTGTTCGGCGGCGGGCGGGGCATGCCGTTGCACCGGCACCTGAGCCGCGAGGGCGCCCGCCGCGTCTTCCCGAGCCTACGGGCTGACAAGCTGGCCGGGGCGATCCGCTACTACGACGGGCAGGTCGACGACGCGCGCCTGGTGGTGACGCTGGCCCGGACGGCGGCCAGCCTCGGCGCGACCGTGGTGACCAGCGCCCGTGCGGTCGGCCTCACCCGGCAGGCCCGCGAGGTCACCGGGGTTCGGGTCCGCGACCTGGAGGCGCCCGCCGGCTCACCGGACGCCGAGTTCGAGGTGCGCGCCCGTACGGTGATCGCCGCGACCGGCGTGTGGAGCGACGACATGTCGCGGATGCTCAACGACGTCGGGCTGCGCCCCGGCCTGCGCGTCCGGGCCTCCAAGGGCGTGCACCTGGTGGTGCCCCGCTCGGCGATCACCGGCGAGACCGGGCTGATCCTGCGGACCGCCTCCAGCGTGCTCTTCGTCATCCCGTGGGGTGGTCACTGGATCATCGGCACCACCGACACCGACTGGCGGCTGGACCGGTCCCACCCGGCGGCCACCGCCCGCGACATCGACTACCTGCTGGAGCAGGTCAACATGGTGCTGGACCGGCCGCTCACCACCGACGACATCGAGGGCGTGTACGCCGGCCTGCGCCCGCTGCTGGCCGGCGAGGCGGATTCCACCTCGAAGCTGTCCCGGGAGCACGCGGTGGTCGAGCCGATGCTCGGGCTGCTCCTGGTGGCCGGCGGCAAGTACACGACGTACCGGGTGATGGCCTCGGACGTGGTCGACCGGGCCGGCCACCGGCTGGGCGGGACGCGTCCGTCACGTACCGCCGACCTGCCACTGCTCGGCGCCGACGGGTACGCGGCGATGTGGCGGGACCGGGCCGACCTGGCCCGCCGGCACGGCGTACCGGTCGGGGTGGTCGAACACCTGCTGGAGCGGTACGGCACGCTCACCCGGGACCTGCTCGCCCTGATCGACGCCGATCCGCTGCTCGGCTCACCGCTGGCCGGCGCCCCGGAGTACCTGGCCGCCGAGGTGACGTACGCGGCCCGCGCCGAGGGGGCCCTGCACCTGGAGGACGTGCTGACCCGGCGTACCCGGATCTCCTTCGAGACCAGCCACCGGGGCCTCGAGTCGGCGGAGCACGCCGCGGAGCTGATGGGCGCGGTGCTCGGCTGGGACGAGGCGACCCGGGCCCGCGAGGTGGCCCACTACCGGGCCCGGGTGGAGGCCGAGCGACGGTCGCAGCTGATGCCCGACGACGTGGCTGCCGACGCGGCCCGGCTCGGCGCCCCGGACGTCCGCGGGTTCGCGGCCGACCGGGGCATCGACGGCGACGCCGCCGAGCTTCCCTCGTCCTGACCGGTCGTCTCCAGCACTGCGGCGGGCGGGCGCCCACCGGCAATCGTTTCCGTCCGGCCGCTTCCCGGGGGTGAACAGCCCAGGAGGATTCAGCGGGTGTGGGACGGGTAGTCCCGGCCATGGCCGTGGCCCGGGACCGACGACTGCCGTTCCTGCGGCGTGCCCCCTTCCGGGAGGGGCTGGTCGACGTCGACGGGGCCCGGATCTCCGAGGCGATGGACGAGCTCCGGACCCGGGGCAGGGCTACCTGGCACGACCGGCTGCACCGGGTGCGTACCGCCGCCGGCCTCGCCGTCCAGGCGGGCCTCGCCGCCGCCCTGGCATACGTGGTCTCCCACCGCCTGCTCAAGAACCCCCAACCGGTGTTCGCCCCGATCTCCGCGGTCGGCACCCTGGCCGCCTCGGTCGGCCAGCGGTTCCGCCGGACCGTTGAGCTGATCGTCGGCGTGGCCATCGGGGTGCTGCTCGGCGACGGCCTGATCTACGTCCTCGGGACCGGTGCGTGGCAGCTCGGCTTGGTGGTCACCGTGGCGATCCTGCTGAGCATCTTCGCCGGGGCGAGCGTGGCCGTCGTGATCCAGGCGGCGGCCACCGCCGTACTGATCGTGACGCTCAGCCCCTCCACCAAGAATCTGGAGGTGCCGCGCTTCATCGACGCGGCCATCGGTGGGGGCGTCGCCCTGCTGGTCAGCGCGATCCTGCTGCCACTGAACCCGTTGCGCGTGATCAACCGGGCCGCCCGGCCGGCGCTGGACCTGCTCTCCGACCAGCTCGACGCCTGCGCGGAGGCGCTGCGCGGACGGGACCGGAATGCGGCGCAGCGCGCGCTGCTCCGGCTCCGGGAGAACAAGGCGGAACTGGCCGCGCTCAGCGAGGCGATCGAGGGCGCCAAGGAGACCGTCACCATCTCGCCGGCCCGCTGGCATCGGCGCAGCGAGCTGGCCCACTACGCCGACGCGGCCGAGCCGATCGACCGGGCGATGCGTAACAGCGGCACGCTGACCCGCCGCTCGGTCACCCTGATCGAGGACGAGGAGCCGATCCCCGAACCGATGCCCGACGCCATCGCCCACCTCGCCGAGTCGGTACGCCTGCTCCGGCACGAGTTCGCCGTCGGGGAGGAACCGCAACGGGCCCGGGAGCGGTCGCTGCGCGCGGTCAGCGAGGCCGGCCGGGCGTACGCCGAGGGGGTCGGCTTCTCCGGCAGCGTGGTGATCGCGCAGGTCCGTACCACGGCGAGCGACCTGTTGGTCGCCTCCGGGATCGAACAGGAGGAGGCGAACCGGTTGGTCCGGCAGGCGTTCGGCGAGCGGGAGCAGCGGACGGGCGGCACGACCCCGCAGAGTCCCGCCCCCAGAGCTCCCACCGCACCCCCCGTGGGCTGACCCAGCGTCCTCAGGTGCTCACGCCAGGCGGGCGAGGGCGGTGAGGAGAGCGTCCACCTCGGCGGCGGTGGTGCCGAGGCCGAGGCTGGCCCGCAGCGCGGTCGGCGGCAGGTCGCGGCGCCCGCTGCGCGCCGCCGCCTCGGCCAGCAGCCGCCGGGCCAACGGGTGGGCGCAGAAGAGCCCGTCCCGGACCCCGATCCGGTGCGTGCCGGCCAGTTCGGCGGCGACGTCGGTGGAGTCCCGGCCCGCGACCACGAAGGAGACGATGCCCACCCGCGGCGCGTCCGGCCCGAAGGTGCGCAGCTCCACCACGTGCGGCAGGGCGGCGATACCGTCCCGCAAGCGGGTCAGCAGCGCCTGCTCGCGGGCGTGCAGCGCGTCCCGGTCCGCCTCGGCGAGCGCGGCGCAGACCGCGGCGAGCGCCACCGCGCCGAGCAGGTTCGGGGTCCCGGCCTCGTGCCGCGCCGGCCCGGTGGCCCAGCGCACCTCGTGGGTCGCCGTACCGACGTGGCTGCTCGCCCCGCCGCCGACGAGGTACGGCGGGGCCGCGTCCAGCCAGTCCCCGCGCCCGACCAGCACGCCGGCGCCGAACGGGGCGTACAGCTTGTGGCCGGAGAGCGCCAGGTAGTCCACGTCCAGCGCGGCCAGGTCAACCGGCGCGTGCGGGGCGAGCTGCGCCGCGTCCACCAGGATCCGGGCGGCGTGGCGGTGGGCCACCCGGGCCAGCTCGGGCACCGGCCAGAGTTCACCCGTCACGTTGCTCGCGCCGGTCACCGCCACCAGCACCGGCAGGTCGGGTCGGGTGCCCGTCGCCGACCGGCTCGGGCTCACCCGGCGCAGCTCGCGCAGCGCGGCGTCGAGGGCGCGTACCGCCTCGGCAGGGCTGGCCGGCACCGGCAGCCGGACCGATCCGCGTGGCCACGGGAGCAGGTTGGCGTGGTGCTCGCCGGCGAAGGTGACCACGGTGGTGCCGGCGGGCAGCGCCCGGGCGAGCAGGTTGACCGCGTCGGTGGTGTTCCGGGTGAAGATCACATGGTCGTCGGGGCGGGCGCCGAGGAAGTCGGCCACCGTCTGCCGGGCCCGCTCGTAGGCCAGGGTGCAGCGCCGCGACAGTGCCCCGGCGCCGCGGTGCACGCTCGCGTACCACGGCAGGAGCTCGGCCACCGCGTCGGCCGCAGCCCGCGCGCACGGCGCGCTGGCGGCGTAATCCAGGTTGATCTCACCGGGTACGCCGAGCACGGCGAGCGGTTCCGGCCGGTTCGGCGCCGGCGTCGCGGGCAGCGGGGGCAGGGCGGGGACGAGGGTGACGGGCATGTCGGAACCTCCCGGGTCCAGGGGACCCCGGGGGTGGCTACCGGGACGGGGTCCGCGCTTGCCCAGCACGGTCGGGCTGGGCCCGGTCATCACCCGGGGCACCCCACCGCGAACTCAACGAGGGTTGCCGGCCAGCAAGCCGGGGCTTGACGCTGGCGCTCGTGACCTGCCCGGCAGCATAGCGGGTGCGATGCGGCCGGACCAGAGGGCGGCGGGTGACTACGCTGACGGCATGGCCGACACCCCGCCCGGCGGAGCCCTGCCGCCGCCGTCCGCGCCCGCTCCTCCGCCGCCGGGTTCGTCGACCCCCCGGATGCCGCTGCGCCGGCTGAACTGGTGGCGGATCATGGTGCTCATCGGGGTGGTGGTGGTGATCGCCGCCGGCGCGATCTTCATCCTCTACAGGCTGGGCACCGGCCTCGGCCCGCAGGCGCTGCTGGTCGGTGTGATCGCGGCGATCCTGCCGGTGCCGGTGCTGGTCGCCTGCTTCCTCTGGCTGGACCGCTACGAGCCGGAGCCGCTGAGGTACCTGATCTTCTGCTTCGCCTGGGGCGCGTTCGTCGCGACGTCGATCGCGCTCAACGTCAACGAATTCTTCGCCGGCCAGTTCAAGCACTGGGGGTTGCCCGCGGCGCTGACCGCCGTGCTGGTCGCCCCGTTCATCGAGGAGCTGACCAAGGCGGCCTTCCCGATCCTGCTGCTGATCTTCCGCCGCCGGGAGTTCTCCGGGATCACCGACGGGCTGGTCTACTGCGGGCTCTCCGCGATCGGCTTCGCCATGGTGGAGAACATCCTCTACCTGGGCGGGTACGGCTACCGTGCCGGCGTCCAGGAGTACGGCCCGGCCACGGGCGCGCAGCAGGTGATCGCCATTTTCATCGTGCGGATTCTGCTCTTCGGCTTCGCCCACCCGCTGTTCACCTCGATGACCGGCGTGGGCCTGGGCATCGCCGCCCGTACGGCCGACCGGCGGATCCGCATCTTCGCCCCGATCGCCGGCCTGCTGGTGGCGATGATGCTGCACGGCACGTGGAATCTGCTGCCCTCGCTGGTCGCCAGCACCGGGCAGCCGCTGATCGCTTTGTACGGCTACATCGGCGTGATGGTGCCGATCTTCTTCGGAATGGTGGGACTGGCGGTCTGGCTGCGCGCCTGGGAGGGGCGGCTCACCGAACGCACCCTGCCGGACTACGTCCGGGCCGGCTGGCTCACGCCGCCCGAGGTGGCGGCCCTGGGCAGCCTCGGCCGGCGGCACGCCGCGCGTACCTGGGCCCGACGGGTGGCCGGCGACGGCGGGGTGCACGCGATGCGGGGCTACCAGTTCGCCGCGACCCGCCTGGCGCTGCTGCGCGACGGTATGCGCCGGGGACTGGACCGGACGCCGGCCGACCGGGACCGGACGGCGCGGGAGGAGCGGGAGCTGCTGGACGCGATCACCGCGTACCGGGCGTACTTCGTGGGCCGGGACCCGCACGCGCCGGTCGGAGTCTGGGACGGTCAGCACTACCACCTGCGCTTCCCGGACGGCTCGCGGCGGGCGGTCGAGGCCCCCGACGAACCGGTCGTGCCGATCCCGGTGGTGCTGACTCCGCCACCGCCGCCGGCTCACCCGGCCGCCTACGGCCCGCCCGGCTGGTACGGCCCGGGTCCCGCCGCGCCCTGGCCCCCCGGCGCCTGACCGTCCCCCGGCGCCTGACCGTTTCCCCGTCCCCCGGGCCCGGGCGGTCAGGTCATCAGGGTGGTGAGGAAGTCCCCGATGCCCTGGGCGATGGCCATCAGGCCCGTCCCGATCGTGCTGACCAGTTGGGCGGCGCCGTTCGGACGGAAGGCCACGAAGTAGATCAGGAACGCGACGAGTCCCCAGGCCAGTAGCTTTTTGAGCACAATCGGCATGGTCCCTCCCCAGGGCGCTGAGGTGCCTGGGCTTTCCCGCCGGGCGGTATCGCAAACGGCACCTACAGGTAGAGGCCGGTCGAGCCGGATGGCTCCTTCTCCACCCGCTCGGCGGCGACGGCGTGCACGTCGCGCTCGCGGAGCAGGACGAACGCCCGACCGTGCAGCTCGACCTCGGACCGGTCGTCGGGATCGAACAGCACCCGGTCCCCGGCGACGATGGAGCGTACGTTGGGACCCACCCCCACCGCGATCGCCCAGGCCAGCCGCTTGCCCACCGCTGCCGTGGCCGGGATCACGATGCCGGCGGTGGAGCGGCGTTCACCGTCGCCGTTCTCCGTTCGCACCAGCACACGGTCGTGCAGCAGACGGATCGGCAGGCCCGAGTCGAGGTTCTGGTCGACGGTCACGCGGAAACGCTACCGCGTACGCCGTGGTCGATCATCGGCGTGGTTGGCCCGAGTGGGACAGGGGCAATTGTGGCGGAGCCGACCTAGGGTGGGACGGACGGACTATCCTGTCCCCCCTGTTTCTTCGGCGGGCCAAGTTTGCGGGAGGTGCGCTTGAGCCGCTTCGAGCGGATGCGCGGACGGCTGCGCCGTGCGTACGAGTCCGGCCGCGAGTCGGCCCGGGTCGGCCGGGTCGACCCCGGTAACTCACCGGGGGAGTCCGACGACGTGGCCTCGCCGTCCGTGCCCGACGCGGCGGCCTCAGGCCCGGCGGCACCTGGCCCGGCGGCACCTGGCCCGGCGACCGGCCGGCAGTCGTCCGCCTCGCACCCGTCGACCACCAGCCGCGATGACGCCGACGTGCCGCACGCGCTGCGGATCGCCGCGGCCTGGTCCTGGCGGTTGATCGCGATCGGCATCGTAGCCTGGGCGCTGCTCAAGATCGTTGGCACCATCCGCATCGTGATCATCCCGCTGGCGATCGCGCTGCTGCTCTCCGCGCTGCTCGCCCCGGCGGTCGGCTGGCTGCTCAGGGTCCGTTTCCCGCGTTCGCTGGCGACCGGGGTGGTGCTGGTCGGCGGCCTGGCCGCGGTGGTCGGCACGCTGACCCTGGTGGTGAACGAGTTCATCGCGGGTGTGCCGGAGTTGAGCGACAAGTCGGCAGCCGGTGTGAAGCAGATCCAGACCTGGCTCAAGACCGGCCCGCTGCACGTGTCGGACAGCCAGATCAACCACTACATCGACGAGGCGCAGACCTGGATCAGCGGCAACTCCAAGTCGTTCACCACCAGCGCGCTCTCCACCGCCGCCACGCTGGCCGAGGTGATCACCGGCACCATCCTGGTGCTCTTCGCGACCTTCTTCTTCCTCCGCGACGGCAACAAGATCTGGCGGTTCCTGGTCCGGCTGCTGCCGGTGGCCGCCCGCTGGAAGGTCGACGACGCGGGCCGGGCCTCCTGGGCGACGCTGGGTGCGTACGTCCGGGCCACTGTGCTGGTCGCCTTCATCGACGCGGTCGGCATCGGGATCGTCCTGGTCATCTTCCACGTCCCGTTCGCGTTTCCGCTGGCCGCACTGGTCTTCCTGGGGGCGTTCATCCCGATCGTGGGCGCCGCGCTCTCCGGCGGGGTGGCCGTGCTGGTGGCACTGGTCGACAGCGGCCCGGTGACCGCGCTGATCATCCTGGGCGCGGTCATCGGCGTGCAGCAGCTGGAGGGGCACGTGCTCCAGCCGTTGATCATGGGTCGGGCGGTGGCCATCCACCCGCTCGCCGTGATCATCGGGATCGCGGCCGGGGTGATCCTCGCCGGCATCGCCGGCGCACTGGTCGCGGTGCCGCTGATCGCGGTGCTCAACACCGCGGTCCGCCGGCTCGCCGCCCGGACCGTGCCGGACACCCCACCGGACGCCGTGGTGGTCGCCTCCCAGGCACCTTGACCCGCGGCCCCGGTGGCGGGTCATGCCTTGCCGAGACGTTCCAGTGCACCCCGGGCCACGTCCGGCCGTGTGGTGTACCAGAACGGCGGCAGCGAGCGGCGCAGGAACGGGCCGTAGCCGCGGGCGGACTCCAGCCGGGAGTCGAGCACCGCCACCACCCCTCGGTCGTTGGTCGCCCGGATCAGCCGGCCGACGCCCTGGGCCAGCCGGACCGCCGCGATCGGCACGCTGACCGCGGCGAAGCCGGAGCCCCCGCCGGCGTCCACCGCCGCCGCACGCGCCGCCGCCAGCGGCTCGTCCGGCCGCGGGAACGGCAGCCGGTCGATCACCACGAGCTGGCAGGAGTCACCGGGCACGTCCACCCCCTGCCAGAGCGACATCACCCCGAACAGGCAGCTCTCCCGCTCCTCCCGGAACCGGCGGACCAGCAGCGGCAGCGTCTCCTCACCCTGGAGCAGCACCGGCAGGTCGGTCCGCGCGCGGAGCAGCTCCGCCGCCTGCTGCGCGGCCCGGCGCGAGGAGAAGAGCCCGAGGGTACGCCCACCGAGCGCCCCGACCAGCGCCAGCAGCTCCTCGCCGGCCGCCTCGGGCAGGCCGGAGACGCTGGGGCGGGGCAGGTGTGCGGCGACGTACAGAATGCCCTGCCGGGCGTAGTCGAACGGCGAGCCGACGTCGAGCGAACGCCAGCCGGGCCCCTCGGTGGCCGGGACCGTCCCGACCGCAGCCCGGCTGCCGGCGGTGCTCGCCACCGGGGCGGCGGCGCCGGTGCGGCCGGCGGTGGCCGCGGTGGCCAGCGCGGCGGCGGCCGGGGACGGCGGGGCGGGCGGCGGCGCGTCCAGCCCCAGCGCGCGGGCGACCGTGTCGAAGCGGCCGCCCAGCGCCAGGGTGGCCGAGGCAGCGACCACCGTGCGCTCGTCGTACAGGTGGGTGGCGAGGGTGCCGGCGACGGAGAGCGGCGCGACCACCAGGGCACGGCGGCTGCCGTTCTCCGGCTTCTCCACCCAGGCCACGTCGTGGTCCGCCTCCTCCAGCAGCCGCTGCGCCGTGGCGGAGAGCTCGTCCAGCACCGCCTTGGCCTGCTGCTTGCGGACCGGGTCCGGGTCGTCGGCCTTGACCTCGCCGATCGCCTCCAGCGCGGCCCGGGTCGCCCCGTCCAGCAGCGTGCACGCCTCACGCAGCGCCGGTGGCAGCCCGGCGGTGAGCCGCCCGGCCGGCGCCTCGGCCAGCCCCACCGCGAGGGCGTCGCCGGCCTCGGTGAGCCGCTCGGCCAGCTCCGGGCGGAGCAGCGGCCGGGCCCGGCGGGCGGACCGGTCGATCAGCTCGGGGACCAGCTCGGCCTGGGCCGCCGAGGAGACCCGGTCGGCCAGTTCGTGCGCCTCGTCGACGATGAGCAGCTTGTGCGGCGGCACGATGTGCCGGCCGGCGAGCATGTCGACGGCGAGCAGGCTGTGGTTGGTGACGACGATGTCGGCCTCGCGGGCCCGCGCCCGGGACGCCTCGGCGAAGCACTCCTGACCGAACGGGCAGCGGGTCGCCCCGACGCACTCCCGCGCCGGCATCGATACCGTCCGCCAGACCTGGTCGTCGACGCCTGGGTCCAGTTCGTCCCGGTCGCCGGTGGCGGTCTCCTCCGCCCAGTCGCGCAGCCGCTGGATCTGCTTGCCCAGCCGGCCCGCCTCGCCGAGCCACTTGGTGCCGCCGCCGGGCCGGGGCGCGTCGAAGAGGGCGTCTTCCGGCTCCTCCTCGACGGAGCTGTCCAGCCGGGCCAGGCACAGGTAGTGGTGCCGCCCCTTGAGCACCGCGAAGGTGGGCCGGCGACCGAGCAGCGGCTCCACCGCGTCGGCCAGCCGGGGCAGGTCGTGGTCGACCAGTTGGGACTGCAGGGCCAGGGTGGCGGTGGAGACCACCACCGGGCCGTCCACGGTCAGCGCCGGGGCCAGGTAGGCCAGCGACTTGCCGGTGCCCGTACCGGCCTGGACCAGCAGGTGTTCGCCGGTGGCGACACTCCGCTCGATCGCCTCGGTCATCTGCTGCTGCCCGGGCCGGGTCGCGCCGCCGGGGACCGCGCCGACCGCCGCGGCCAGCAGCTCACCACCTCTGGGCCGGTTGCCCCGACGCTTCTTTCCGACGGCGGGACCGGTGGCGGTACGGGGCAGGGTCACCGTGCGACCGTACCCGCCGCCGCCGACAGGGGCCGCGCCGATCCGCGTCGTGGCGCGGTCCGGTCGCATCGCGTCCGGTTACCTGCCGATCGCGTCCAGTGGCCGAAACGGATAGGGTGCCAGTCATGCCGAGCGATGTGGTCCGCGTGATCTACCGCAAGTACGACGGCAGCGCCCACCGCGACTACCCGGCCCGCCGGCTCGCCGAGGACGACCTCGGTGTCTGGCTCGGCGTGCCGGCCGGCACCGAATCGGTCTACCACGGCCGGCCCTCGGTCGAGCGGATCCCGTTCGTCCTGCTGGTGCCGCGGCACGGCTGGTGGACCGGGATGTTCAACCCGCCGCCGCGGACCAGCGAGGTCTACTGCGACATCACCACGCCGGCCCGGTGGGAGGGCGAGAGCACCGTCCACCTGATCGACCTCGATCTGGACGTGGTGCGCCGCCGGGAGACCGGCATCGTCGAGCTGCGCGACGAGGACGAGTTCGCCGAGCACCGGGCGCGCTTCGGCTACCCGGACGACCTGGTCGTCGAGGCGGAGGCGGCCGCCCGTTGGCTCTTCGACGCGCTCGGCGACGGCACCGAGCCGTTCGCCACGACGTACCGGAAGTGGCTGGCCCTGGTGGTGTGAGCCGGTCTCACCAGCGCGGCGGCCAGCCGGCGTCCATCCCGAGCTCGGTCAGGTGGGCCACCTTCTCCGGGTTGAGCTGATTGAAGACGCCGGTGATCCGCCCCTCGTGCACCGCGAACGAGGTGAGAACGCGGATCAGGCGTCCGTCCCGGAACACCGTCTCCGCCTGCCAGCCCAGCGCGCCGTCGATCAGCACGGGCCGGGCCAGGAGCCGGCCGTCGTAGCGGGTGGCCTGGCCGAACACGCCGAGGATCAAGCGGGCCCCCGCGTCGGCGCCGACCACGGGCCGCCGGGCCGCCGGGAAGTGCCCGCCGCTGTCGCCGATCAGCACCACGTCCGGCGCGAGCACCTGGACCAGCCGCTCCAGCTTCCCCGACTCAACAGCGGCCACGAACGCGGTGAGCACCCGCCGCTGTTCGGCCAGGTCGGCGGTGTGCCGGGGAGCGTCCGGCCCGGAGACCGCCCGGCGGGCCCGGGAGGCGAGCTGCCGGGCCGCGCCGGGTGTGGTGCCGAGCACGTCTGCGATGGCGACGAACGGCACGGCGAAGACGTCGTGCAGCACGAACGCCACCCGCTGCTCGGGGGCCAGCCGCTCCAGCACCACCAGCAGGGCGGTGCCGAGTTGGTCGGCCCGGACCGCCCGCTCGGCCGGGTCGGGGGCGAAGCCGTCCACCGCGGGCACGTCGGTCACCACCGGCTCCGGCAGCCACTGACCGGGGTACGCCTCGCGACGTACCCGGGCGGAGCGGAGCACGTCCAGGCAGAGCCGCGAGCAGGTGGTGGTCAGCCAGCCGCGCAGGTCCCGGATCTGGGCGCGGGCGGCGGGATCGGCGAGCGCCCCCGCGTACCGTAGCCAGGTCTCCTGCACCGCGTCCTCGGCCTCGCTCCGGCTGCCCAGCATCCGGTGCGCGACCGCCATGAGATGCCCGCGCTCCGCCTCGAACTCGGAAGCCAGCTCCCCCACGTTCCGCTCCCTCCCCACCGAAGCCCACATTCTCCCCACCCCCTGAACGCCCCACCGACCCCAACCGTGACACGACGCCCGCCCCTTCGGCGTCGATCATGGAGGTGTGGCACCTGCCGAACCGGATGAAAGGGGACGAGCTGACTACCGCAACTCCTTGATCAGCCGGGTGGGAGGCGTTCGGCGCGCTTGATCTGGGGTATCCGGCCGCGGATTTCTGCGTGGAGCCGGAGCGTCGAGGTTGTGGAGCGAGATCCGGACGGCGAAGGTAAACGGCAGGTGAACGAGCGGTAAATGGGGTCTGGCCAGGGGTGGGCCGGCGAATGCCCGATTACGCGGGGTACCTAGCATGCCCTCTGCAGACGCCCAGTGGGGCGGCCACCCTTCCACCGACACGACGAGGTCCGTGCTGTGAAGTTTTCCTTCCGTCCCACCGAGGGCGCCTTCTACGAGCTCTTCACCAGGGCCGCGCAGAACCTGGTGCGGGGCACCGAACTCCTCAACGAGCTGGCGCTGCCCGGGGTCGACGTGCAGTCGGTCAGCGAGCGGCTGACCGAGGTCGAACACGACAGCGACCAGATCACCCACGAGCTGTACAAGAAGATCAACTCTACCTTCATCACCCCGTTCGATCGCGAGGACATCTACCGGCTGGGCTCGCTGCTCGACGACGTGATGGACCACCTGGAGGCGGTCGGCAACCTGCTCTACCTGTACGGCCTGACCAAGCTCCCCGCGCTGCCGCGCGAGCTGCACGAGCTGGTGAACGTGCTGGACCAGCAGGCCAAGCTGACCGCCGATGCGATGCCGCAGCTGCGGTCGATGAAGAATCTCGAGGAGTACTGGATCGAGTGCAACCGCCTCGAGAACGAGGGTGACCAGGCGTACCGGATGCTGCTCGTCCGCCTCTTCTCCGGCGAGTACGACGCGCTGACCGTGCTGAAGATGAAGGAGGTGGCCGACGAGCTGGAGGCCGCCTGTGACGCCTTCGAGCACGTGGCCAACACCGTCGAGACAATCGCGGTCAAGGAGTCCTGAGCCCGTGACTCCCGAACTCATCGCCGTGTTGGCGGTGATCGTGGTCGCCATGGCGTTCGACTACACGAACGGCTTCCATGACGCGGCCAACGCGATCGCCACCAGCGTCTCGACTCGCGCGCTGACCCCCCGTATCGCCCTCGCGCTGGCCGCCGTCGGCAACTTCGTCGGCGCGCACTTCGGCGCCGGGGTGGCCAAGACGGTCGGCGACGGACTGGTCACCCTGCCCACCGGCGTCACCAGCCTTGGGGTGGTCTTCGCCGGCGTGCTCGGCGCGATCGCCTGGAACCTGATCACCTGGTACTTCGGCCTGCCGTCGTCCTCCTCGCACGCCCTCTTCGGTGGCCTGGTCGGGGCGACCCTCTTCGCCGCCGACGGCGTCGTGCAGTGGGGCAACATCGTCGACAAGGTCATCATCCCGATGGTGCTCTCGCCGGTGGTCGGCCTGATGCTCGGTTTCCTGGTGATGCTGGCGATCCTGTGGCTCTTCCGGAAGGGGCAGCCGGGCAAGCTCAACCGGGGTTTCCGCTGGGCGCAGACCGCTTCGGCCGCGGCCATGTCCATCGGCCACGGCATGCAGGACGCCGCCAAGACCATGGGCATCATCGTCCTGGCCCTCTACACCGGCGGCTTCCAGTCCGACAAGACCCACATCCCGCAGTGGGTGTTCTGGACCTCCGCGGCCATGCTGGCGGCCGGCACCTACGCGGGCGGCTGGCGGATCATCCGTACCCTCGGTCGGAAGATCATCGACCTGGGCCCGCCGGAGGGCTTCGCGGCCGAGACGGTGGCCAGCGCGGTGCTCTACTTCAACGCCCTGGTGCTGCACGCCCCCATCTCCACCACCCACACGATCACCTCGGCGATCATGGGTGTCGGCGCGACCAAGCGGGTCTCCGCGGTTCGCTGGAACGTGGCCGGCAACATCGTGATCGCCTGGATCATCACCTTCCCGGCGGCGGCGGCCATCGCCTGCCTGGCGTACCTGCTGGTCCGCCCGCTGTTCTGAGGTGAAAGGAGGGGCCCCTTGTTAACAT
>NZ_JBLROA010000044.1:0-49800 GCF_047921505.1 Micromonospora sp. SL1-18
CCGCAACACAGGCAGCGACCACGGCCGCCACGGCGTCAACCCGTCCTCGCCGATGCCGTACGAGGCCTCAGCCTTGCGCTGCCACCACGACGCCACAACCCACGACACAGCCCAGTTGAAGGCCACGCGAGCCGCACCACAATGCGACCGCAACCGCTGCTCCTGCCCGGCATTCGGATCCAACGCGAAACGATACGCCTGGACCACAAAACCAGGCCGCGGCACGAACTTCTTCACACCAACAGACCCTCGCCGGACGCAGCGGCCAGAGCACGAGCGGCACGGTACTTGCCCGCCCGCTGCCCGCACAGCCGGGCACACAACGACGTCAACACGCCGGCCATGTCCTCGACCAGGTCGTCCGTGGACTCATCCGGGTCCAGGACCACTAGACGACGCCCGGTCGCCGCGAGCGCGGCTTGCAGATGCTCCACACCGAACCGAGCCAGCCGATCCTTGTGCTCGACCACGATCACGGCCACACCCGGATCGGCGAGGAGGCGATGCAGCTTGCGGCGCTTGCCGTTCAGGCCGGAGCCGACTTCAGTCACGATCTCCGCCACGGCCAGGCCCTGGGCATTCGCCCCCTCCACACCCCGCGCGGTCTGGCGGTCCAGGTCGCTCTTCTGCTCGCTGGAGGACACGCGGCAGTAGGCGACCACGCGACCGGCCGCAGCCGGGGCCTCTTGCACGATCCACGTCCCAGACGGCACCTGACGGACAGGAACGGGCATCTTGCCGTCCTTCGCCCACCGCCAGGCGGTCTGATAGGTCACGCCCTGCTCGCGTGCCCAGTCTGACAGCTTCACGCCCCCACAGTACATGCAAATGTCCGACTATGACTGCCCATAAAACCCGGATCTGTTGCCAACCCCTTTACAGCGCCACCAGCCCGTACCGCTGCGGGTGCCATCGGCTGGTAGGTCCCGGTCAAAGGTCGGTGACGGTCAGCCAGTCGGCGGAGCGTGGCCGGTAGCCGTACCGGTTCATCAACCCGAGCACGATAGCGGGCATGTGGGCAGCGCCGTAGACGACAGCGACCTCGATGCTCTCGCCGCTGCGCTCCTCGTGTAGACGGCAGAGCGCGGCCAGCAGCCGCTCGTCGCGGTCACCGTGGAAGGCGGCCTCCAGCTTCGGCGACCAGTCGGCGAGGTCCTCCTCTTCCGGTGCGGGCAAGTCGTTCTGCTCCATCGAACGCGACCAGATCATGCGGGTGCCGCCGAACAGTCGGGCCACCACGACGAATGGCAGCACACACCACATCATCAACCGGTGCGCCAGCGGCACTTGCCGCCAGCCGGCCGCGAACTCCTCCAAGCTGACGTCGGGGCGCACCACTGGAACGCCGAGCGACGCGTAGTCGATGTCCTGCTCGATCAGCTTCGCCCGTCGATTGAACCGAAGCACTGTGTAGCTGAGCGTCAGCGCACCGGCCAGCACCGAGCGCTTCCGCCGGCCGCCGCCCACGCCCTCGGCCACCACGACGTCCGCCCGCTTGAGCCGGGCGGTCACTGCGGCATAGAACGCGGGCTTCGCCATGTGGATCATTGGATACAACACGAACTGGAGTGCTGTCTCACGACGCCGCAGCCGGATAACCGCCGACCGAACCCCGAGATCGGTCACCTCGATAATCTGCACGCCGTCCATCCCTCGCGCATCTGGACTGTGGCCGTCATCGTGACAGCGCTTGTCCAGATCACGTACGTCTCCGCACCCATATGGCCCGGGTTGGTCAGGATGACCCGGACTGCGCTCTTGGACCACGTCAGCCCGTCGCGGTGCTTGTTGTGGGTGCCGTCGTACGCGAAGGGGCACGGGCTGCCGTCCCGGGGTAAGGGCTTCGGCGATGGCGAACATGCCGTAGCCGGCGAGGTACGCCTCACCCTGCTACACCTAGGCGGCCGCGCGGTGTTGTCGAGGGCTCACGCCACGCCGACGTTTGAAGGCAGCGCTCAGGGCGAAGGAGCTGCCGTAGCCGACGCGATGGGCGACCGCACCGACGGTGGCGCCGGGCTCGCGGAGCAGGTCGGCGGCGAGGGCCAGCCGCCATTCGGTGAGGTACGACATGGGCGGTTCGCCGACCAGCGCGGTGAAGCGGCGGGCCAGCGCCGCCCGGGAGACCCCGGTCTTGGCGGCCAATGACGCCACGGTCCATGGCTGGGCGGGGTTGTTGTGCAGCATCTGCAGGGCCCGGCCGACCACCGGGTCGCTATGTGCTTTGTACCAGGCAGGGGCATTTGCCCCCGGCCGGGTGAACCACTCGCGCAACGTGGCGATGAGCAGCAGGTCGAGTAGGCGGTCGAGCACGGCTTCCTGACCGGGGTCGTCTTTCACGATCTCGGTGGCCAGCAGCGGTACCAGCGGGGAGTCCCAGGATTCACGCGGGACGACCAGCAGCGGCGGCAGGGCGCTCAGCAGCCGTTGGCCGACGGCGCCCTGCATCGTGTAGGTGCCGGTGAGCAGCATCGTCGGGCCGTCCAGGCTGTTGCCCCAGGTGCGTACGCCCAGTTGCGTCATCTCGAACAGTTCCTGCCCGTCCGGGGTGGTGCAGCGCTGGCCCGGATGGATGATCACCTGCGTCGCCGTGGTCGGGTCGTCGGCGACGGTGTACGGTCCGGTGCCGCGAATGATCGCCACATCCCCGGAGTCGAGCCGCACGGCCGCGCCCTCGCCGGGAACGATCCACGCGTCGCCTCGGACTATGGCCACCAGGGTGAGCGGTGCCTCGTCCCTGATCTCTATCGACCAGGGTGGGGTCAGGATCGAGCGGAGCAGGAACGCACCCTGGGCTCGGGGGCCGTCAAGCAGACCGACAACGGCATCCACGTAGACGATTACACACGAGGTTGCGTGTTTTGGCTATGGGAAGTCTCACCGGCCCGCACTTCAATGGCCGTATGACGAACGAACAAGAGCAGAAGATGATCCTGGTCCTTTGCGGCACGGGCAAGACCGGCCGCCGGGTCGTAGAGCGACTACGGCGCGGTGGAGTGCCGGTCCGGGTCGGTTCCCGGTCCGCCGCGCAGCCGTTCGACTGGACGGACCGGACAACCTGGGCAGCGGTGCTCCAGAACGTCGACGCCGTGTACGTGTCCTACTACCCCGACCTTGCCGTGCCGGGCGCACCCGAGGCGGTCGGCGCGTTCGCCGATCTCGCGGTGGCGTCCGGGGTATCCCGGTTGGTGCTGCTGTCCGGCCGCGGTGAGGAGCAGGCCCAAGCCGCCGAGAAGCTGATCGAGTCCGCCGGGGTCGACTGGACGATCCTGCGGTCGAGCTGGTTCAGCCAGAACTTCAGCGAGGACTACCTGCGGGAGCCGCTGCTGGGCAGCGAGGTCGTCCTCCCGGTCGGGGCCGTGCCCGAGCCGTTCGTGGACGCCGACGACATCGCCGACGTGGCCGTGGCGGCGCTGACCGAGGACGGACACGCGGGGCAGCTCTACGAGTTGACCGAGCCTCGCCTGCTCACCTTCGCCGACGCGATCGGCGACATCTCGCGGGCGACGGGCAGACGCATCGACCTCGTCCCGGTCTCCATCGAGGGCTACACCGGGGCGCTGACTGCCGAGGATGTGCCGGTGGAGGTCGTCGGGTTGCTGACGTACCTGTTCACCACCGTGCTGGACGGCCGCAACGCCCAGCTAGCAGACGGGGTGCAGCGTGCCCTGAGCCGACCGCCCCGGGACTTCGCCGACTACGCCAAGGACACCGCCGCCACAGGCATCTGGGACAGGGAGTAGGAGACGATGCGACTCACGCAGCAGGTGTCGCTGATCGCCGCCACCGGCACCACCGGTCTGATGGCCGGGCTTTTCGCCGCCTTCGCCTACGCGGTGATGCCCGCGCTGAGAACGGTGGACGACGGGACCTTCGTGGACGCGATGCAGCGGATCAACGTGGCCATCGTCAACGGGTGGTTCATGCTGGGCTTCCTGGGCGCGCCGGTGTTCGCCGCCGTGTCGGCTGTGCTGGCCTGGCGCGGTGCGGGCCGCCCGGCACTGCCGTGGATCATTTGCGGGCTCGCCCTGTACCTGGTGATGTTCATCGTCACCGCTGCGGTCAACGTCCCGCTGAACGACACCCTCGCCGCGGCCGGTGAACCCGGCCAGATCGCCGATCTCACCGCCGTCCGCGAGCGCTTCGAATCCACCTGGGTCGCATGGAACATTGTCCGCGCGCTCGCGAACACGGCAGCGTTCGGCTGTCTCTGCTGGGCGCTGATCCTCGTCGGCCGCTCGACCGGCTGAGCCCAGCCAATGGAGACGGGGCAGGTCAGCGCGATTCGAGAGGTGTCCTACGAACGGTAGGCGCCGTGACCGGGTCCGGGACGATCCCGCTAACGGCTCTGTCTCAGAGGGTGGACGTGACCGGACATGTCTGCCTGGTGTACCTCTATTGGTGGGATTTATGTCTGGGGTTTGCAGGATGTGGAGCGTGCCGGCCGGGACCGGTGGGTGCCCGTCCCGGCCGGCTATCGACTCAGGTCACAATTTCAGGAGTGGTTGCCAGCCGTCGCGGTAGCGCACGCCGTGAGGCTGCAGTCGGATCTGGTCGTGCGATGTTCCGGTGACCGGCTCGGTTCGTATTGCTTGGGGCCGCTCCACCACGACGCAGACGTTCTCGCCGGGCCACCACCAGCCGCAGGAGCGGGCGAGGCTGGCCCAGACGTTGAGGTGTTCGGCCTCGTCTGGTCCGTACCGGGCAAGGCCGAGTCGATGCAGCGCGTCGTAGTAGGCGATCCATGATGCGTCCTGTTGCCCGTACCAGCACACGGGTACTGGAGCGTTGCTGGCCAGCGCTGCGCGCACGGGCAGGTAGTACCCGTGCGCGAGACTCCGGTGCAATGCTGTGCGTACGCCTTGGTGCAGCACGACAGCGAGCGGAACGCCGCTGTCGAGCGCGTGTAGCGGCGCCAGTTCGGGCCATGGTTCTTTGGTCTTGTTCGTGCGCACGGGCGACAGCTCGGGGTCGGTGTGAGTGACGCCCGCGCTCAGCGCGCCGCGTAGCTGGGAGGTGACCATGGCGAGATCGCTTGCCAGTGGTGGCGCCCCGCGCGGGCGTGGGTCCCTGATCCACTCGTAGAGTTCATCGAGGGTGGGCCAGCCGGTGATCAGGGGGCGTGCCTTGTCTGGCGAGTCGACCCATTCGAAGCGGGGCCGCGGCCGCGATGTCCTGGCGTAAATGGCGGTCAGGCAGCGCTCGGCGGTCGACTTGTCGGCCGGCTGTGTGGACAGCGCGTGGTCGAGCCATTTCTGGCGGATCCGGATGGCCTGCTGCCACAGGTCGTGAGGGTTGCCGCTGCGAACGGCCTGTGGAGGGTTCGCGGCGTCGTTGCGCCGCGCGGGGGCGCTCATCGCGCCAGGGCGTCGCCGCCCTTTCGGTAGGAGATCATGGAATGACTATGGCCCAGAACGCGGCACAGGTGCAAGCGGTTCCCCACCTGGTCGTGTACCCCTCGCCGCCTACTGTGGGTAACGCCTGGTCTGCGGCGGTCCGCTGAGCTCTCGTTGACCAAGTCCCAGCGGCGTAACGAACCCCGCGGGGCCGGCGCTCGCAGGCAACACCGCGGGTGCCAGCCGTCAATGCACAGCGTCGTCCGACCAGATCGGCCGGGGCTACGCCTTGTACGTCTTTCGCTGCCCGGCTTCCTTCGATCATCCGCCTGCCACAGCCATGCAGTGATTTCCCTTGGGCATCGGGTTCCGCACTACTTTCGGCAGAGGGTGCGCTGAACTGCCGCTCTCCCGTCACATGCCATGACGTTCGTGCAGCGGCAAATGAGTTGAGCGCGGCACTCGGACGGATTCCGCCCCGGACCCGGCCGAGCTGATGTTCCAGCTCGGCCGGGTCTGGTCGTCAGGCGATGCCATGGGAGGCACCCACGTACTGTCAGCTTACGGTGAAGTCGGTGAAATCGGCGCGGCCCATGGTGCCCTGGTGGCGCGAGGTCGCGAACATGCCCACGTCCTGGCTGGATGTCGTCCCGGGAACCGACACCGTACCGACGGATGTCCACGAGGCGCCGTCGGTGGAGTAGTAGCCGGTGAAGGAACCGCCGTTTCGTACCAGCTTGAGCCAGACCGGCAACGCCACCGGCTCGCCACCCCCGTTCGGCCTGCCGATATCGAGGTAGCCGTTGCCGTTGGAGTCCCACTGGAGCACCACGCCGTGTTCCGGGGTAACGGCGAGGATGAGGTATCCGGGGGAGGAGCGGGGCCGGGTGAGGTCGTTACGAACGATGATGCCTGCCTTCGCCCACCCGTCGACCGGCTGCTGGGCGGTGACCTGCACGGTGGTGGTGCTGGTCGCGCCCATGGCGCCAGGGAGGTAGATGGTCCCGTAGTCGTCGCGGCTGGTCCACATGTCGGCGCCGTCGGCCATGATGGCGAAGCGGGAGCCGGACTGCCCGAGGTGGGCCGGGGTGGAGGCGAAGGTACGGTAGGGCTCGGCCACGGGCCCGGCGACGTTGAGCGTGACGTCAAGGGAGGCGCTTGCCTGTTCCGCCGCCCTCGGCTGGTAGCGGTAACCGACCGTGCCGGTGAGCG
The DNA here is from genome assembly GCF_047921505.1 of Micromonospora sp. SL1-18. Taxonomy (NCBI): domain Bacteria; kingdom Bacillati; phylum Actinomycetota; class Actinomycetes; order Micromonosporales; family Micromonosporaceae; genus Micromonospora; species Micromonospora sp. SL1-18. The sequence continues at coordinate 6,546 of NZ_JBLROA010000044.1, forward strand.
TGGCGGTCGTGATGGGGTCCGCCGACCGGGGTGGCACCACGGTCCAGTCCACCTGCACGGTCTCGTCGGTGTGCACGGTGGGGAACCGGGTCGCCGAGCCGGCCTGCACGGCCCAGCCGGCCGGGGTGTTCAGCCGCAACTCGACGTCGACGGTGGGCAGCGTTCCCGTGTTGGTGAAGGTCTGGCTGATCTTCACGGGCTGGCCCGGGGTGACCGAGGTGGCTTCGGTGGAGAGCCCGGTCAGGATGTGCGGGGGCGCCGACGTGGGATTGGCGGTCGGTGCCACCCGGTACATCGCCACGGCGTGCGGTGGCACGACGGCGCTGATCGTCGAGGCGGTCTGCGTGGTGGTGTGCTGCCACAGGTCGCGCATCAGGTAGGCCGGGGCGGCCGGAAGGCCCACCTCGGCGGCGCTGGTGGTGATGAGCGCGGGGGACTGCGTGTTGTTGAAGAGCACCACGGACCGGTCGCCGTTCGCCAGTGGCTTGTTCAGCACCCAGCGGCCGTCGGCCTTGGCTACCGGATAGCCCGGCCGGCCGAGTGGGTCCTGGTCGATCGCGATCACCTCACGGTTGGTGAGGATCTCCCGGATGTCGGCTGACATGGTGGTGAGGTCGTTGCCCGCGATCAGCGGGGCGGCCATCTGGGCCCAGAGGCTGAAGTGGCTCCGGTACTCGGTGGTGGTCATGCCGCCGTTGCCCACCTGCAGCATGTCCGGATCGTTCCAGCCGCCCGGCCCGGCGTACTCATGGTGGGCCACGGTGAGATCGAGGCATTTGACCATGCTGCTGAAGTTGTCGCCGATATCGCCGCAGGTACGCCACAGGTTCGCGTACTCCGAACCCCACCGCCAGACCTCACTCATGCTCCACAGGCCCGACCCCCCGCCGCCGCTCAGGCTGTAGACGATCGGGCGTCCGGTCGCGGCCAGCGCGTCGCGCATCTGCACGGCCAGCATCCGGTCGACCTGCTCGCGGGTCATGTCCGGGTGGTTCTCGTACGGCACGACGCACCAGTCCAACTTGAGGTAGTCCACCTCCCACGAGGCGAACAGCCGGGCGTCCTGCTCGTAGTGTCCGTAGCTGCCGGCGCTCGTGCGCGCGCAGTTCATGTAGCCGGCGCCGTTGTAGATGCCGAACTTCAGCCCAAGGGAGTGGACGTAGTCGGCTACGGGCTTGATGCCGTCGGGGAACTTCTTCGGGTCCGGCTGCAGGTCGCCGGCGGCGTTGCGCTCCGGCAGGTTCCAGCCGCCGTCGAGGTTCACGTAGGTGTAGCCCGCGTCCTTCATGCCTGAGGCGACCATCGCGCGGGCCTGAGCCTTCACGAGTTCGGCGGTGGCATCCCGCTTCCAGTGGTTGAAGGGGTTCCAGCCCATCGGCGGGGTCAGTGCCAACCCGTTGTCGAGGGCGGCGGCGGGCTGTGGGGCGCCGACGAGGCTGAGGCCCACAGCCAGCACGGACGCCGAGGCAGCTGCGGCCACTTTCCGTATCAACATCATCTCTTGTTCCTCCGCGAAGTCTGGCACCGTTTTGGCAGATGACAGAGGTCTGGCCACGACGCTAACCCTCGCTATGAGTGCCGTCAATGATCGGTGCCCGGGACCGAGTACCACGGGGAGGGCCGATCGAGCCGGCGAGCCCGGTCAGGCTGAGCAGGTTGGCCGCGTGGATCGACTGGGTGTCCAACACGACCGCGGTCGGGTCCTCCGTGCGGCCGGCCCTCTCCCGGGCCTGGCAGGGCAACAGGTTATGGATCGCCTGGTCAGTGCCGTCGTCGGTCAGGTCGCTCAGCCCTGAACGCTTTCGAGATCACCTTCGATGGCCGACTTCGCAACGGGCGTGAGCAGCGATTCAGCCACAGTTAGCCAGGATTTTGGCCGGCCCCGGCATTGGTCCGAGCCGTGCCGAGGATTTCCGCTCCGAGCGGGCGCAGGCTGTGCAGTACCGATCCGCCGATCCGCCGGGTGCTGATCAGCCGCGCGTCGCGCAGTACGCTCGCGTGCCGGCTGGCGGTGGCGAGTGAAACTCCGACCCGCCGCGCCAACTCGGTGGTGGTACAGCCCGCGTCGACGGCCTCCAGGACGGCGGCCCTGGTCGGCCCGAGCAGGGCGACCAGTGGCGCGTCGGGCGAGAAGGGCGGGTTGGCGGCCGTCGCCCCCAACGGGCCGAGCCGGTCCGCCACCGGATAGACCAGCACGGGTCGCCGGTCGGGTTCCCGCAGCAGGGTCGGTTGTTCCCAGCAGAAGAACGACGGGATGAGGCTCAATCCCCGTCCGTCGAGGTAGACGTCCCGGGTGATCCGGAAGCCGTGCACCTCGAGCACCGGTGGCCGCCACCGCAGGTCGGGGTGGAGCGAACTGATCATGCCCTCGATGCCCACAGTGGCCAGGACCCGGGTGCGGGCGACCCGTTCGGCGTCGGTCGCGGCCTGGATCCAGCTTGAGTACGGAGCCACCGCCAGGCGGTGGTAGTCGCGTACGGTGGTGGCGAGCAGATGGAGGCTTTCGCGCTCACCGTCGGCCAGCGACTTGGTCCAGCTTGACGCCGGACGGTACGCGGCGAGGTGCCTCAGGTCAGCGCGGAGCCGATGCCGTGGGGTGGCGAGCAGCGCCTCGATCCCGGCGTCCAGCCCGTCGGCGCCGGCGGTCGGGGTGAGGAAGTCCGGTGAGTACCCGTACGGCGGGGTCAACTCGAGCAGTGGCCGCAGGGTCGGGGACAGTCGCCGCCGCACCGCGTGTCGCCACTGATGGAAGACCAACCCTCCGGTCCGGTCCTGCAGCAGGTGCAGGCTGAGCAGCGTCTCCCACATCGGGTCCGGACCGCTGGCCAGCCGGAAACGGACCAGGTCGCTCTCGGTGAAATGGAGACGAATCATTACTGACCTCCCCCGGGCCGTTGAGGTATCAGCGTGGTCGGCGCTCAAAAGCTTCGCAACCTGATTGGCCGCCGTCTTTCCGTCGGCAATACGACGCGCCGAGGGTCCGACCGTGACTCAGGTGGGTTGGCCATACGCGACGGACTGTTCGGCCAGTTCGGGCCCTGCTATCGATCGTGAGGTTTGCACCTCCGTCGAAAGGTGTCGCCATCGGAAGTGGCATCGGGCGAGTCTGGGACCGGTGCGAGCCGGTGGCGAGCCGAACGCGTCGGCCGCTGGCCGGTTCCCGGACGCACCGAGATTCGCAACGGCACTCCCAAAGAAGGGTACGAAAAGATGCATGTGAGAACGCAAGCGGCGCACCGCTCGGCCACTCTCCTGAAGACCGGCCTTCGGATGCTGGTCCTCGCCTTCGTCCTGGCCGCCGGCGTACTGCACGCCGGTCCCGCCTCGGCGACGTCATCCTCGCAGCAGGCGGTGAGCATACTGGCCACCTGCTCCGGCAACTCCTGCAACTACAAGGACCCGCAGGCGACGGGCTGTGCGGCCGGTGCGAGAAACCTCGACGAGTGGACGTACCGGGGCTACCGGGTCGAGCATCGGTACTCCCCGACCTGCCGAACGGTGTGGGTCCGCGCCACCTACGTCTCGGGCAACGCCTACTCCTTCGGCGCCTACCTGGAGACCAGGTTGACCGCGGGTAACGTCCGCCAGAACGTACTCTGGCGCGGCAACACCGGCTGGTCGGGGATGTACTCGTACACCTACTACAGCCGGGCGGTCGCGGTGACCAACACCGGCACCTACTACGGCAAGTGGCTCTAAGCCACCAGGCTGCCGCAGAAAGACGGTGGCCATCACGTGGTCGTCCGGTCCGCTGGCCGGAGAGCGCGCGGTGGCCACCGTCGTCAACCTGCGCCCTGCGTCCGTGCTCTTAAGGCCCGCACTCATGGCGATGTTGGCTCGCGATCGACAAAAGTGCAGTGCTCGGTTCGTCGAGGCCGCGCCCGCGAGGCCACACAGCGAGGAGCGGACGGTTGAGATCGATTTCCTCGACTTCCACCTCGACGAGTTGCTCGGATCTCAGGTCGTCTCGTACTGCCAGAACACTCAGCACAGCAGGTCCCGCTCCCGCCTTGACAGCACCCTTGACCGCCGAATTGGAGCCAAGCTCCAAGAGGGGCTCGGTCGGTGCCCGGGAGGCGAGCCAACGATCCAGCGCTTCTCGCGTTCCGGAACCAGGCTCACGAACGATGAGTTGCGCAGCTGCGAGGTCGTCCGGTCTGAGCGGGGCCGTGCGACTAGCCCATGGGTGCGACGGGGCCACGACGACCGCCAGGCGGTCATGGGCAATCACTCTTGCCTCTAGGCGGCTGTCCAACGACGGGGTTTCGATCAGCCCGATATCCGCATGCCCTTCGAGAACCAGGCGCTGGACGTCTTGGGAGTTCGTGACACGAAGGCCCACATGCAGTGTCGGTCGGCTGGTCCGCAACACCGAGAGCCACACGGGGACGAGGTGCTCAGCGATGGTCATGCTCGACGCCACGTATAGGTCTGGCGAAGCATTCGCTCTCATCGAGTCGATCGCGTCGAACATCTGGTCGATGGTTCCAATGACTCGACTGGCCCAGTCAGCGACAACACGTCCCTCTGGCGTGAGCTGTGAGCCCGCAGGCGTTCGTTCGATGAGGGGAACGGCCAAGGAGCGTTCGAGTGCCGCGATCCGGTTGCTGGCGGCCGGCTGGCTGAGTCCCTCCCGGCGTGCAGCCTCCGTGATGCTTCCGGCGGCTCCGATCGCGAGGAGTAACCGGAGGGACACCAACTCAGGCAAGCGGGCCATAACTCGCGATTATGACCCCCATAACCAGAAGCCGTCTAGCCTGCTCGGTCTTGACACTCAAGGATGGTGATCACCCGCACGAGATGTGCCGGATGTGCGGGTGCCTTGCCGGCCTGCAGGCCCGCTTGGCGGAGGCGACGAGCGGTGCTGCTGTTGGAGGAACACGTGCGTTACGGCTTCGCGATCGACCAACGCACGTGCATCGGCTGCCATGCCTGCACCGTTGCGTGCAAGACCGAGCACGAGGTGCCTGTTGGTCAGTTCCGGACCTGGGTGAAGTACGTCGATAGTGGGATCTTCCCGGACACCACCCGGTCGTTCGGGGTTATGCGGTGCAACCACTGCACCGACGCGCCCTGCGTGAAGATCTGCCCGACCCAGGCGCTGTACAAGCGTGACGACGGGATTGTCGACTTCGACAACGAGCGCTGTATCGGCTGCAAGGGCTGCATGCAGGCCTGCCCCTATGACGCGATCTACATCGACGCGGACACGCACACTGCCGCAAAATGCAACATGTGCGCCCACCGGGTCGACAACGACATGGAGCCGGCGTGCGTGGTGGTCTGCCCGACGCACTCGATCTGGGTCGGTGACCTCGACGACCCTACGAGCGGCATCGCCAAGCTGGTCAGCACCCATGAGACGGCGGTACGCAGTCCAGAACAGAACACCAGTCCCAACGTCTTCTACCTCGGCGCGGACCAGGCGGTCCTCGACCCGCTGGCGGCTCCGGTCGACGACACGTACATCTGGGCCAAGCCCGACGCGCATCGCCTGGAGACGGCCGGGGACCTGCCGGGCGACGTGACCAGGTCCCGCACGACCCTCAATACCGCGCACCCCCGTCCCTGGGGCTGGCGGGTGGTGGCCTACCTCTGGACGAAAGGGCTCGGCGCTGGGGCTGTCGCCCTGGCTGCGCTCGCATACCTCCTCGGCATCGACATGGGCGCTGCCGGGAACTACGTCGCACCGGCGTTGGGCCTCTTCGGCGCGGCCACCACCGGAGCCCTGCTTGTGTGGGACCTCAAGCGACCGGACCGGTTTCTTTACATATTCCTCAAGTCGAACTGGACCTCGTGGCTGGTGCTAGGGGCCTACGTCCTCGCGGCATTCTCCGGAGTGGCGGTGCTGTGGCTGCTGGCGGCGTTCTTCGACCTCGGCTGGTTGATGACCCTGGTCGCCTGGCTCGCGATTCCGGCCGCTGCCATGATGTCCGGGTACACCGCGTTTCTGTTCGGGCAGGCCGAAGGCCGGGACCTGTGGCAGTCACCCGTTCTGTTCTGGCACCTCATCGTCCAAGCCATGATGGTCGGCAGCGGCGCGCTCGCCGTCACAGGTCTGTTCACCGACCTGTCTGACAGCGTATGGAACCTGATCACGGTCACGTTCGTCGTCGCGACGACCCTGCACTTGCTGATACTCGCCGTCGAGTACGCCGGCAAGCACGCCAGCCGGCAGGCCGCCGTCGCCGCGCGCATTATCACCAGTGGTCGTTACGCGAAGGCGTTCTGGCTTCTCGGTGTGCTGCCCGCCGTGGTGGCCGCCGCACTCGGTGGGCTCGCCTGGGGCGGAGGGACGATCGTGCTCCTGGCGCTGGCCGGGCTGCTCGTCCAGCCCGCCTTGGTCGCTTACGAGAGCGTCTTCGTCCGGGCCGGACAGGACGTGCCACTGTCGTGACCCAGCCGACCGCACCCGCCGTAGCTGCGTAAACCGAAGGGACCGTCATGACAGCCGAGATGAAGCGCGAGCGGATCATGGCCGCGCTGCCCGGTGAGCGCAGCCACGAACGGCTCCGCAACTTCCCGCCAGTGGCGAACTGGGACCATCACGTGGAGTACGACGCCAAGGCACATCCGCGCAAGGTCCCGCACGAGTACATGCTCGTGCCCACGACCTGCTTCAACTGCGAGTCGGCCTGCGGGCTGCTGGCGTACGTCGACAAGTCCGACATGTCGATCAAGAAGCTCGAGGGTAACCCGGCGCACCCGGGCTCCCGGGGACGCAACTGCGCCAAGGGGCCCGCGACGATCAACCAACTCACCGACCCCGAGCGGATCCTGCACCCCCTCAAGCGGGTCGGCAAGCGCGGCAGCGGCGACTGGCAGCAGGTCAGCTGGGACGAGGCGCTCGACGACATCGCCACCCGGATCCGCGCCGCGATCGTCGAGGACCGCCGCGACGAGGTCCTCTACCACGTCGGCCGCCCCGGCGAGGACGGCTTCGCCGAGCGGTTCCTGCTGGCGTGGGGAGTCGATGGACATAACTCCCATACCAACATCTGCTCCTCTGGGGCACGCCTCGGCTACTCTCTGTGGGGCGGCTACGACCGGCCGTCGCCGGACTACGCCAACGCCAAGGTGATCCTGCTGATCTCCAGCCACCTCGAGGCCGGGCACTACTTCAACCCGCACGCCCAGCGGATCATGGAGGGCAAGGTCTCGGGCGGCGCGAAAGTCGTCGTGCTCGACCCGCGGCTGTCCAACACCGCCTCGCACGCGGATCTGTGGCTGGCTCCGTGGCCCGGCAGCGAGGCGGCGATCCTGCTGGCCGTTGCCTCCTACCTGCTGCGCACTGGGCAGGTCGACCGAGCGTACATCCGGCGCTGGGTGAACTGGTCGACGTACATGGAGCACAAGCACCCCGAGCTTCCCGCCGACGACTTCGACGCCTTCATGGCGGCCCTCACCGAGGACTATGCCGGGTACACGTTCGCCTACGCGGCGCAGGAGGCGCAGGTCCCTGAGGAGCAGGTAGCCGAACTGTCCCGGATCGTTGCGACTGCCGGCTCCGCGCTCTCTGCGCACGTGTGGCGTGCCGCGACCGCCGGTAACCTCGGCGGCTGGCAGGTCTCACGGGCGTTGTTCTTCCTCAACGTGCTAACCGGCTCGGTCGGCACCAAGGGCGGCACCAGCCCAAATGGCTGGGACAAGATCATCGCGCACGGGCCGAACGTGCCCGAGGGCCACGACCTCTGGAACGAGCTGCTGTGGCCGCGGGAGTTCCCGCTGTCCACCAACGAGATGTCCATCCTCCTGCCGCACCTGCTGCAGGACGGCCGGGGCAAGCTGGCGATGTATTTCTCCCGGGTCTACAACCCGGTCTGGACCAATCCCGACGGGTTTAGCTGGCTCGAGGCCCTCACCGACGAATCGCTGGTCGAGTGTCACGTCGCGCTCACCCCGACCTGGTCGGAGACGGCGACCTTCGCCGACTACGTGCTGCCGATGGGCCACAGCGCCGAGCGGCACGACACCCAGTCCTACGAGCAGTACGCCGGCAAATGGCTCGGCTTCCGCCAGCCTGTGACACGGGTGGCAATGGAGAAGATGGGGCATCCCGTCTCCGACACCCGTGAGTCCAACCCGGGCCAGGTCTGGGAGGAAAACGAGTTCTGGTTCGAGCTGTCCTGGCGCATCGACCCCGACGGCTCGCTCGGCATCCGGAAGTTCTTCGAGTCTCCCTACCGCCCCGGTGAAAAGGTGACCGTCGACGAGTACTACCGCTGGGTCTTTGAAAACAGCGTCCCCGGGCTGCCTAAGGCGGCAGCCGAGGAAGGGCTCACGCCGCTGGAGTACATGCGCAAGTACGGCGTCTTCGAGGTCACCAAGGACGCCTACCGCCTCGACGAGCGGCCGCTGACCCCTGCCGAGCTGGAGGGGGCGATCCCCGACGGGAAGGGCGTGCTGCGCAAGCCGACCACCCTCGACTCGACGCCGCCGCTCGTCGGCGAGGCCGGCTCGGTCGGCGTCGTCCACGCCGATGGCGCCGCGACCGCCGGCTGGCTCACCCCATCCCGCAAGCTGGAGCTGTTCAGCGAAACCATGGTCGACTTCGGCTGGGAGGAGCACGCCACCCCGGGCTACATCGAGTCCCACGTCAGCCGGCGGTCAATCGACCAGGACAACAGCGAGATGGTCCTCATGCCGACCTTTCGCCTGCCCACCCTCGTCCACACCCGCTCCGGCAACGCCAAGTACCTCAACGAGATCTCCAACACGCACCCGCTCTGGATCAACTCCATCGACTCAGCGCGGCTCGGCCTGGCCACCGGTAACCTCGTCCGGGTCAACACCGAGATCGGATACTTCGTGGCCCGGGCCTGGTCCACCGAGGCGATCCGCCCCGGCGTCCTCGGACTGTCCCACCACATGGGCCGATGGCGTACCTCGGAAAGCGCAGGCTCACGATGGGCCATGGGTCTGGTGGAACTCAGCAACGACGGCAACGGCGTGTGGAAGCTGCGCTACAAGGAAGGCATCAAGCCCTTCAAGAGCCACGACCCTGACAGCGAGCGAATCCACTGGGACGACCCGGGCGTGCACCAAAACCTGACCTTCGCTGTGCACCCGGACCCGCTGTCCGGCATGCATTGCTGGCACCAGAAGGTACGCATCGAAAAGGCGCACGAGGATGACCAGTACGGCGACGTCGTGGTCGACACCAAGCGATCACGCGAGGTCTACCAGACGTGGATGGACAACACCCGCCCCGGCCCTTCCCGCTCCGGGATGCGCCGTCCTGAGTTCATGATGCGTCCTGTCAAGCCCCGTCGTCGGGCATTCTTCGCCGACGGTGGTGGCGGACAGTGAGCCTGCTGTCGCGCCGCCGACCCGCGGTAGCTGTCGACCTGGCCGAGGTCCGAGCAGCACTCAGCACCGTCCAGGACCCTGAACTGCACCTGCCCCTACATGAGGTAGGCATGCTAGGAAACGTCGAGGCGGATCGCGTCGGCCGCGTCACGGTGGACGTCCGCCTGACCACGCCGTCCTGCCCCATGAAGGAGACGATCGCCCGGGACATCACCACCGCCATCAGCAAGGTGACCGGCGTCGAGCGGGTTGAGGTGTCCTTCTCGGCAATGAGCGAGAACGAACGGATGAGGCTGGCCTCGCAGCTGCGGGGCGCGACGCCTGAGGGGAGCCGCCCCTTCGGCTTCGACTCCTCCACCCGCGTGTACGCCGTCGCCAGCGGCAAGGGCGGGGTCGGCAAGTCGACCATCACCGCCAACCTCGCCGTCGCGCTCGCCCAGCAGGGCCAGCGCGTCGGCATCCTCGACGCTGACGTGTGGGGCTACTCGATGCCCCAGCTCTTCGGCGTACGACGGGCCCCGGTGGCGCTGAAAGGCCTGATGTTGCCGATCGAGGCACACGGGGTGTCCCTCATGTCGGTCGGGTTCTTCCTTGCCGACGACGAGCCCGTCGTGTGGCGTGGTCCGATGCTGCACAAGGCGATCGAGCAGTTCCTCGGCGACGTCCACTGGGGTGAACTCGACGTGCTGCTGATCGACCTGCCGCCGGGCACCGGCGACGTGACGATCTCGCTGCTCGAGCTCGTGCCGGACGCCGCTCTGGTCGCGGTGACCACGCCGCAGCCGGCCGCGCGGGTAGTCGCGGAGCGAGTGGGTCGGCTGGCCCGCAACGCCCGGATGCCGGTCGCCGGTGTCGTAGAGAACATGTCCGCGCTGGTGTGCGGCTCCTGTCATCAGAGCACCACGCTGTTCGGCTCTGGTGGCGGGGCCCGACTGGCAGAGGCGATTGACGCCCCGCTACTGGGTCAGGTCCCGCTCGACATCGCGCTACGCGAGGCCGGGGACGCCGGAGTGCCGGCAATGACGTCCTCACCGCAGGCCCAGTCGGTCGATGAGCTCCGCCGGATCGCGGCTGCCCTGCCCACCGTACGCCGCAGTCTCGTGGGCCGGTCGCTACCACTCTCGGTGGTCTGACCTATGGTGAGGGAAGAGCGGTGGCCTCGCTGGGTCTACGGATCAGGCGACGAGCCCGACTATCGATTCAGCTTTGCCAATGAGCGGACGTTCTTGGCGTGGATTCGCACTGGCCTCGCGCTTCTCGCGGCGGGGGTGGCCGTCGACGCGTTCGACCTGTCATTTCCGGGCGGCGTTCAACGTGGCCTCGCATCCGCGCTGGTCGTACTCGCACTGACCACCGCCGTCATTGGCTGGACCAGGTGGGCCAGGGCGGAGCGAGCTATGCGTCGCAACAAGCCGTTGCCTGCGTCTCACTTGAGCGCGCTTCTCAGCGCCGGTGTGGTCGTGGCTGCCGTGACCGTCCTTCTCGTGGTACTCCTCTCATCGTGAGAGCTGTCCCCAACGGCGCTCAGAACGAACGCACGGCACTCGCGTGGCAACGTACCGCACTGTCTCTGATGGCTACCGCCGCCGCGCTTGCACGACTGACGTTCGACCAGCTCGGCCCTCTCGCGCTCGTGGCTATGGCGGTGGCATTTCCCCTCGCGCTATGGGTGTTCGTCGAGAGCCGCGCGCGGTACCGGCATGATGCGAGACTGAGACTTCGGAGCCGTCCGCGCGGAGGGGGAGCAGCAGCCACATTAGCCGCGGTGATGGTCGCCATGGCGGTCACGGAGCTCGTGGCGATCCTGGTCCCGGCGTGATCTGAGATTCGCGTGGCAGGACCACCGGGCCGACCCTCGGTGGCAACGGCCGGCGTCCGGGCGCTGCTCGCCGGGCCGGGTCCCGGAGAACGGGCGGCTCCCGTCACACCGCTTGTCTCCGCTTCGCCGACGCGATCGTGCTCCTACCGGTCGTGCGAGCTGGCGGGCCTCGCGTCGGTTGACTCCTGACCTGCAAGGATGTGTTCCTCGCTGGAAAGGATGCCTGCCGTGCCGATAGCATCCCGCCGAGTTCCATGGTGATGGCCCGCCGAGTTCCGTGGGCGTCTTCAGCGTCGACCCGAGGGAGCTCGTCAGCCTTGCTGGAATCATTCGGTCTCAACGCGGTCGAAGCCGAGACGTATCTTGCGATACTGCGCTGTCCCAACGAGGACCTGACCGAGCTGGCCGATCGGCTCGGGCTGGCCGAGAACGACGTGGCCGCCACAATGCGTAATCTGCAGGAGAAGGGCTTCGTCAGGTGCCGCGACCACCGGCTGCGTGCGGTCCAGCCGGACCTGGTCCTCGGCCCCATACTGCTGCGCAGGTATGCCGAGGCCCAGCGGATGCAGGCGCTGATGGCGGCGCTGACCGAGGAGTACCGGGAGCGGGCGGCACTGCGTGACGCCCGCGAGGTGGTGGAGGTCGTCACGGGGGCCGCCGAGGTCATGGCCCGCTGGGAGCAGCTCCAACTCTCGGCGAAATCCGAGGTGAAGGGCCTGGCCAAGGGGCCTGTCGTGGTGGCCGATCCCAGCCAGAGTGCGGCCCAGCGCAGCGCCATGGACGCCGGGGTCGACTACCGGATCGTGTACGAGCGGTCTCTGCTCGACGCGCCGGGCGATCCGCTTCAGCTGGCCTGCTCAGTCGATCTCGGCGAGCAGATACGCATCGCCGCGGATGTCCCGGTCAAGCTGATGATCATCGACTCCCGGGTGGCGATGGTGCCGTCTCTGACCACCAGCGCCGAGCCGTCTGCGCTCGTGGTCTCATCGGGCGCCCTGCTCGACATCGTGAACTGGGTGTTCGAGGCCGTCTGGTCGGCCGGCGTGCCGTTCCCGGTCACGGGGGCCACGCTCAAACAGGCCGATCGGCAACTGCTGTCGCTGCTCATCGCCGGCTACACCGATGGGGCCATCGCCACCCAGATGGGGCTCAGCCACCGGACTGTCCAGCGGAGAGTCAGCCAGCTGATCGCCATCGCCGGGGTGAAGACACGACTCCAGCTAGTCTGGCACGCCGCCAAGCACGACTGGCTGTGAGCTGAGGGCGGCCACCCGGTGGCGGCCGCCCTCAGCTCGGTCAGGACCGGGTGAGCGAGAAGTCGACCGTCACGGTCTTCTGCTGCTTGATCCTTGTTTCGGCCGTCTCGGCCTGGTAGCCGTTGCCGGCCACGATGAGCGTGACGGGGTTGGTCGCCTTGTCCAGCCAGACCGCGTACCGACCAGCGCCGTCCGTGGTGAGCGTCTTCCTGCCGAGCTTGCCAGTGATCTGCACGACGGCTCCAGCCACGGGCTCACCGCCCGAGCTCACCACCCCGGTGAGCTTCCCCCACGTGTTCGGCGCCTCGACGGTGACCGCGACCGGGACCGACCGGGCCGGGTACGGGGTGTTGGTCTGCACGCCGAGTGCCGCCCGCAGGGTGCCGGGCTGGGTCAGCGCCGCCTTCGCCGCATCGGTCGAAACCATCATCGTGGCACTCTCGCCGGGCGCGAGGGTGATCTCGTGCTTGTCCACGTCGAGCCAGGAGACGTCGCCGGACGAGTCGCACTGGTCGAACCCGGGCAACATCTGCGACCACGCCCACGGGTTGCTGCCCACGGTGGGCGCACCGCCGGTCCGGAAGAAGCCGCAGCCGGCACCCGACCGGTACATCGAGAAGTTGGCGTTCGGCATCGCCGACCAGGTGTCGGAGGAGGGCTGGTAGGCGTATCCCGCGTTGGTGACGCGGTCCTGCACCGCGCCGCCCGACATCAGCAACAGCCCGTTGGCCGCGGCTGAGCTGGCGCCCCAAACCCCGGCGGGCCGGTCGGCCTTCCGCGTCCAGGCGTCGCTGTCCGGATCGTAGGCGTAGGTCCGGGCGCTGAGGGCGCCGTTGACGAGGCCGCCAGAGCAGTAGACCTTCCCATCGATGCCGCCGCAGCCGAGCCAGGCGACCGGCTCCGGGTAGGGGGCGACCCTGGTCCAGCGGTCCTGCCCGGCGTCGTAGGCGAAGACGTCGGTGCTGCCGCACGAATCCGCGCACCCGCCTATCACGTACAGCTTGCCATCGAGAACCGCCGACCCCACCCCGCCGTACGCCTTCGGCACCTCGGCCCCGGCGGACCAGGTATTGGTGAGTGGGTTGTAGATCTCCACAGATCGGGTCTCGCCGCCGCCGGAGATCCAGCCGCCCGCCGCATAGAAGCGGCCATCGATGGTGCCGTACCCGGCCGCCGCTCTCGGCACTGTGGCATCGGCGCGGCGCTCCCAGCTGCCCTTGCCTGGGTCGAAGGCGTAGAGCGACTTCAGGTACTCCTTGCCGGAGAAGCCGAAGCCCGAGTAGGCCTTTCCGTCCGCCAGCCATACGGCGTTGTCCTGGATGGTCACGGGGTAGTCGGCGATCGACTGCCACGGGGCCGCCGACGGGGTGATCCCCTGCGGCTGCTCCTGACCCGCCGCCTTGGGCGCCTCGCGGGGCGCGCCGGCCGTCAGCGTGGCTTTGACCTCGCGTAGCGGCGCGCCCGGCTGCGACAACAGACCGAAGGTGTCGGCGTGCTCGGTGAGCGTGACCGTGGCGGGGGCGCTGCCGGTGTTGGTGACGTTTACCGGTGTCGAGGTGTGGCCGCCCCAGCCGACGGTCGCCGTGACCTCGGCGGGCGCGAACTCGATCCGCCCGATCGACAGGGCCAGGTCGACGCGGGTAGTCCGGCCCCTGACGATGTCGGCCTGGACCGAGTCCGGCTGGTAGTGGTCCTTGGCCGCGACAACCTGCTGCTCACCGTACGCGGGCGCGAACAGCCAGTACGAGCCATCGAGGCCGGTCGTCGCGGTGACGCCGGCTGTGGTCACCCTGGCTTCGGCGACCGGCCCGCCGGTGTTGCGGTCGACCACGCGCCCACCGACCAGGCCACCCGCTACCGGAGCGCAGACGCGGGCGCCGAGCGCGGCGTTGTCGATCTGCCACCAGAAGCCGAAGCTGCTCTTGTAGCGGAACCGGATCTGGACGGCCGGCTTACCCGCCAGCTCGGGAAGCGGCAGTTCGATGTGCCCCTGCACGCTGGTGGTTGTCTGCCGCCACACGGTCGTCCAGGTCTGGCCGCCGTCCAGGGTGTAGTCGACGGAGGCGGACGCACTGCCGTACGTGTTGTGCCGGGTGTCGAAGACCACCTCGGGCAGCACCACCTGCGACAGGTCGTGGACCGGGCTGATCAGCTCGGAGTCCTGCGTCTTGCCGCTGCCGAAGTAGCTGCCGTCGACGATGGCGAAGCCGCCGGTGCCGCCGGTGAGGTTGCCGCGCTTGCCAGGGTCGTCGAAGCGCCACCCGCCGCCCGTGGTGTTGTCCTTCACCGTCCAGGCTTCGGGGGCCGTGTCGAACGTCTCGACAGTTCCCTCAAGTTGGGGGCGGTACCCGGCCGCGGTGCACGCTACGGGGTCGACGGTCAGGGGGAAGTCCTGCTCCATGTCGCCGTCGACGGCGATGGTGCGGCTGGTGGGCGGATAGCCGGGGTAGAGCGGGGTCACGTGGACGGCGTACTCGGCGCCCTTGGGCAGGTCGATGGAGTACGCGCCGGTGTAGGGGTCGGTGCGCACCGGCTCGGCGGGCCTGCCGTTCACCTGGATCGTGGCGGCCAACGGCCAGCCCTGACCCGAGTCGTCGGTGATCGTGCCGCGCACCGTGGCCATGGGCAGCGGGGTGAGCGCGAAGTTTTCGGTCAGCTTCTCACCTTTGGCCAAGGTGAGGTCGGTGACCACGGTCCGGTAGCCGTAGGCGGAGACCGTGACCCGGTACGTCCCCACCTCGAGGAAGGTCAGGTAGCTGCCGTCGGAGACGCTGGTCATCGTGCGCGGGGACGGGCCCTCGGTGCGGATGCTCGCGCCGGCCAGCGGCTTGCCCGTGGCAGCGTTGGTGACGACGCCGCCGAGCTGGCCGGTGTCGGCCGAAGGGCCGGCGTTGACTGCCGTGAGGATGTCGAGCTTGCCGTGGCCCCAGGTGTTGTTGACGGTGGCGGTGCCGCCGCAGGTGGTGTCGGCCACGCCGATCGCGGTGTCGTCGAGCAGCGCCTCGGTGGCCTGGATGTCGCCGATGAGCTGCGACGCGGCCGACCAGAGCAGCGCCACGGCGCCGGCGACATGCGGGGCGGCCATCGAGGTGCCGTTCGCCACGCCGTAGGAGCTGCCCGGCAGACTGGAGCGGATGTTGACGCCCGGCGCGGTGATGTCGGGCTTGGCGGCGCCGCCCGCGCCGGGCCCCTTGCTGGAGAACGGGGCGATGGCGCCCGAGGCACTGAACGCGCCCACCGCGTACGCCGAGGCGCTGTCGCCCGGTGATCCTGCGGTGTCACATGCGGGGCCTGCGTTGCCGACCGCGAAGGCGGGGAAGATGCCGGCGGCGGTCCAGGCGTTGATGACGTCGTCGTAGAAGGGATCCTCGACCGGGCCGTTGTCGCTGCCCCAGGAGTTGTTGATCACGTTGGGACGCAGGGCGGGCTTGGGGTTCTGGCCGCTTGCGTCCGTCGGGGCCAGCATCCACTGTCCGGCCTTGATCAGCGCCAGGTCGGGGCAGCTCGTCTTCGTGCACCCCTTGGCCGCGATCCAGCGGGCGCCGGGCGCGACGCCGATGCCGCCGTCACCGGCCATGGTGCCCATCGTGTGGGTGCCGTGGCCGTTGTCGTCGCAAGGAGAGCCGCCCACGCAGGCACCGAGTGGGTCGTACCAGTTGTAGTCGTTCACCACCTCGGCCCCGGACTTGCCACGGTAGGCGGCGGCAAGTGCGGGGTGGTCGTACTGGACACCGGAGTCGATGTTGGCGACCACGATTCCCTCGCCCCGGACGCCGCGGGTCTGCCACACGTCGTCGGCGTTGATCGCCGCGACGCCCCACTCGACGCCGTCAGCCGCGGGCTCCGCGGTGGCGGTCACCTCGGGCAGGGCGTACGTCGTGGTGGCGGACAGGCTGCTCACCTCCGCTCTGGCAGCCAAATCGGCGGCGAGTTGCGCGGAGCCGCGGTGCACGTAGATGGCGTTGGTGGCCCAGAGCGGCTCGTAGCTCACCTTGGCCGCGTCGAGCCTGGCGCGTACGTCACGCTGGCGCGACTCGGCAGCCTGACGCAGCTCAGCCATGACGGCCTCGCCGCGGGCGGCCCAGTCGGTGATTGCAGATGCGCGGGTGAGGTCGACCCGGCGGTCGAACCGTACCCAGAAGTCGACGGCTCCTGCCGAGGAAAGCTGCTTGGCCAGGCGAGGGTGGATCTTCGCTTTCGGGTCCGCGTGCGCGGGCGCGGACAACGGCGCCAACATCGATGCCGCAAGAACCGCGACGGCGCCGACCACGAGTCCGCGGATGCTCAGACGGGTCATGATGCGCTACTCCAGGGAAAAAGGTTCACGCCTAGATATTCACGGCTGAAGGCTGCGGCGGACCCGGCGAGAATGCGTCATGACGCCAGCCCGCCAGGTGAGCGCGGGCCCGGGTGCTTGACAGAAGATCGACACTCATCGACGACGATCGCGGTCCGAAATGGTGTGACCACTCCGCGTTGCGGTACGCCGTACCGCCATCGACCTCGCCCACGTCGCCGGCCTTCCGCCAACGCACCTATTGGCGGGGCCGCAGTGGCCGGTGATGAACTGGTCGTCTACCTGCTCTTCTCCGGCTGTCTCGGCGGGTCTGGTACGCGGACCGGGGGCCTTGACGGTCCCTCGGTCGAGTGACATTATCGCCCGACGTTTACGTAAACATTGATGCCTCAACCGACCCGCAAGGCGTGCCATCCGCAGAGCTCGCCGGACCTCGCACCGCACTAGCTCGACCCTGCGTGCCTCAGGCGGATCGGTGCCGATCGCGGCCCGCCCGAGCCTTCTGGGCCGCCCACGGGCGGCCCACCCGCCCCATCTCTCGAAGGAGCATCAGTGGTTGATCCCCACCCCCGTTGGCTGCGATGGCCGTCCGAGGCCCAGCGTGGGCGCCTGGCCTTCGGCGCGGACTACAACCCGGACCAGTGGCCCCGCGAGGTATGGGACGAAGACGTACGGCTCATGCGCGCCGCGGGAGTGAACGTGGTCTCCCTCGCCATCTTCTCCTGGGCCCGGATCCAGCCGACCGAGGACACCTGGGACTTCGGCTGGCTGGACGACGTGATGGACCTGCTGCACGCGAACGGCATCGCGGTCGACCTGGCCACCGCGACCGCCTCACCGCCACCGTGGCTGACCGCGAAGCACCCCGACATCCTGCCGGTGACCGCCAACGGTGAGACGCTCTGGCCCGGTGCCCGCCAGCACTGGCGGCCAACCTCGCCCATCTTCCGCGAGTACGCGCTGCGGCTGGTCCGCGTGATGGCCCAGCGGTACGCCGGTCACCCGGCGCTGGCCGCCTGGCACGTCTCGAACGAGCTCGGCTGCCACAACGTCTACGACTACTCCGACGACGCCGCACGCGCGTTCCGCAGTTGGCTACGCGCCCGGTACGGCACCCTCGACAAGCTCAACGAGGCCTGGGCGACCTCGTTCTGGGCCCAGCGCTACAGCGCCTGGGAGCAGATCCTCCCTCCCCGCCTCGCCGCCACGCACCCCAACCCGACCCAGCAACTGGACTTCAAGCGCTTCTCCTCCGACGCCCTGCGGGACTATCTGCGCGCAGAGCGGGACCTCCTGCGCGCCATCACCCCCGACGTGCCGGTGACGACCAACTTCATGGTCATGGCGGAGACGAAGGGCATGGACTACGCGTCCTGGGCAGCCGAGGTCGACTTCGTCGCCAACGACCACTACGTCCGGCCCGGACCACAAGCCCTGGACGAGCTGTCGTTCTCCGCGAACCTCACCGGGCACCTCGCCGGCGGGCACCCGTGGTTCCTCATGGAGCACTCCACCAGCGCGGTCAACTGGCAGCCGATAAACATCGCCAAGCGGAGCGGCGAACTCCTGCGCGACTCCCTCACACACGTGGCGCACGGCGCCGACGCGGTCTGCTTCTTCCAGTGGCGCCAGTCGGCCGGGGGCGCGGAGAAGTACCACTCGGCGATGCTCCCGCACGCCGGCGCGGACAGCGACGTGTTCCGCTCGGTCACCCAGCTCGGCCAGGCCCTCGACGCGCTGGCACCCGTCGCCGGCTCGGTTCGACGCCCGGCCCGCGCCGCGATCCTGTTCGACTGGAACTCGTGGTGGGCCAGCGAGGCGGACTCGCACCCCACCAGCCGCCTGCGCTACCGCCAGGAGGCACTCGACTGGTACTCGGCCTTCCTCACGCTCGGAGTACGGGTCGACGTCCTACCCGCCGCCGCCGCGTTCGAGAACTACGACCTCGTCGTCGCGCCCGTGCTGCACGTGGTGCCGGCGCCGCTCGTCGAGCGGCTGACCCGCTACGCCGCAGGCGGCGGCCACCTGGTGACGACCTACTTCTCCGGGATCGTCAACGAGCACGACCACATCTGGCTCGGCGGCTACCCAGGGGCCCTGCGCGACATCCTCGGCGTCCGCATCGAGGAGTTCAGCCCCCTGCTCGACCACGACACCGTGGAACTGGACAACGGCGTCACCGGCACGCTGTGGACGGACCGCATCGACCTGGTCGACCCGGCGGTCGAGGTGCTGGCCTGGTACAAGAGCGGCGAACACACCGGCCGTCCGGCGATCACCCGGCGGCCCGTCGGCGACGGCTCCGCCGCGTACGTCTCCACCCGGCTGGGACCCGCCGGACTGCGGCCCGTACTGGAAGAACTCCTCGCCGCGGCCGGCCTGCACAGCGAACTGCCGGCCGAGATCCGTGGCCACGTCGAGCTCGCCATGCGCGAGACCGACGTGGCGCAGTTCCTGTTCCTCATCAACCGCACGGACGAACCGGTCGACCTCTCCGCGATCGACGGCGAACCGCTCGTCGGCGCGGGGACGGAGGCCACCGCCTCTCCCGAACCCCTGACCCTCGCACCTCGGGGCGTGGCGGTACTGCGCAGGACTTGATCCTGACCTCCCCCACACAGCAAGACAAGGAGAACGCCACCCATGAACCCCCACTCGCGCGGCCGGCGCCTGCTCGCCGCGCTCAGCGCCGCCGCCCTGGCGGTCGGCGGCGCGGTCATCGCCGCGCCACAGCCCTCGGCGGTCGCGGCGGCTCCGGCGGCGGCCGCGCCGGTCACCGTACGCCCCGACCCGTCCTACCAGGGGCAGCCATTCGAAGGATGGGGCACCAGCCTCGTCTGGTTCGCCAACGTGACCGGCGGCTACCCGGACGAGATCCGGGAGAAGCTCGCCGAGATGCTCTTCGGCGCGGACGGCCTGAACCTGAACATCGCCCGCTACAACATCGGCGGCGGCAACGCCCCGGACGTACGCGACTACCTGCGCGCGGGGGGCGCCGTCGAGGGCTGGTGGCAGGCGCCCGCCGGCACCACCCGGCACGACAAGGACTGGTGGAACCCCGACAACCCCGACCACTGGAACTGGAACGCCGACCAGACCCAGCGCTGGTGGATCGACCGCATCAAGAACAACATCACGCACTGGGAGGCGTTCAGCAACTCCCCGCCGTACTTCCAGACGGTCAGCGGCTATGCGTCGGGCGGCTTCAACGCGAACAACGACCAGCTCAGGACCGAAAGCATCGACGACTACACCACCTACCTCCTGCGCGTCGTCGAACGGCTGGAACAGACGCACGGCATCAAGTTCGACACCCTCGACCCCTTCAACGAGCCCAACACCAACTACTGGGGCACCCAGCTCAACGCCGCCGGCGAGCCGGTCGGTGGGCGGCAAGAGGGAGCGCACATCGGCCCGGAGCTCCAGCAACGGGTCATCCGGGCCCTGGCACAACAGCTCCAGACCGCCGGAACCAACGCGGCGATCTCGGCGATGGACGAGACCAACCCGGGACGCTTCGCGACCAACTGGAACACCTACCCGGCGGACGTACGCGCACAGGTGCAACAGCTCAACGTGCACACGTACGGGACGGGGCAGCGCACCACGGTCCGTGACATCGCCAAGGGCGAGAACAAGCCGCTGTGGATGAGCGAGGTCGAGGGTTCCTGGGGCAACAAGCAGGACTTCGTGAGCATGACCCCCGGGCTCGGCATCGCCCAGCGTATCGCCGACGACCTGCGCGAGTTGGAGCCCACGGCGTGGGTGTTCTGGCAGCCGGTCGAGGACTACAACAACATGAAGCCCGGCGGCGAGTCCGCGCAGGGGGCGAACTGGGGAAGCATCCAGATCCCCTTCAACTGCACCGCCCAGTCCACCCTGGACACCTGCCCGATCTACACCAACACGAAGTACCACACCGCCCGCAACTTCACCCACTACATCCACCCGGGCGACCGGCTGGTGAAGGTCAACGACACGAACAGCGTCGCGGCGGTGTCCAAGAAGGGCGCGACGGTCGTCTACATCAACAGCAGCACCCAACCGCGCTCCGTGACCGTCGACCTGTCCGCGTTCCAGACCGTGAACCCACACGCGACGGCGACACCGATCGTCACCAGCGCGGGCGGTGCCCTGCAGCAGGGCGCCGCAGTGCCCGTGGACCGGGCGAACCGCTCCGTGACCCTGACGGTCCCGGCCGAGTCGGTGTCGACGTTCGTCATCGACGGCGTCAGCGGCGTAGCGAACGACGCCCGGCTCGTACAGGACGGACACGTCTACCGCATCGAGGGAGTGCAGAGCGGCAAGTCGCTCACCCCGAACGCGGCCACGGACGGTGCGGTCATCCGGACCACCAACCCGGCGAGCGGCGCGCAGCTGTGGCGCCTGCAGAAGCTGACCGACGGCGACAGCAACCGGGCCCGATACACGATCACCCCGGCGGCCGGCGACGGCCAGCTGGCCGTGCAGGACGGCGCGCTCAAGCTCGTCGAGGCGCAGCCGACGGATCCTGACGCCGCCCGACAGTGGATCCTGTCCACCACCGGTGACGGCAGCTACACGCTCGTCAACGTCGCCTCAGGACGTGTCCTCGACGTGTCCGGCTCCGCCACCAACGACGGCGCCGCCGTAGGGGCGTGGCTGGCCAACTCGGCTAACAACCAGCGCTGGAAGGTCATCGACGACACCGTCCAGGAGGTGCAGAAGGCCGAGGTGTTCACCCCAGCGGGCATCGCGGCGACGATGCCGACGACCGTCGTGCCCGTATACCGCAACGGCTCCCGTGGCGCGCTGCCGGTCAGCTGGGACATGCCGGCCGACCAGGACTGGAACAGGCCGAAGACGTTCACCGTGGACGGAGTGGCCACCGACCCGCTGGGCCAGCAGTACCCCGCC
Source organism: Micromonospora sp. SL1-18 (assembly GCF_047921505.1). Classification (NCBI taxonomy): domain Bacteria; kingdom Bacillati; phylum Actinomycetota; class Actinomycetes; order Micromonosporales; family Micromonosporaceae; genus Micromonospora; species Micromonospora sp. SL1-18. The sequence goes on from NZ_JBLROA010000044.1 coordinate 28,123, forward strand.
AAGGCCGTGGTCACCGTCGACCGGCTGGTGTCGACGCAGCCGGCCCGGGCCAAGACGTACGCAGGCGGCCAGCCCGATCTGCCGGCCCAGGTGACCGCAACCGGCAGCCTGGGCGGAACGGTCACCCGCCCGGTGACCTGGGACCCACCCGCCCCGGACGCCTTCGACCAGGTCGGGGTCGTGATCCTCTCCGGGCAGGCGCAGGTGGGCGACGGGCAGACGCTGCCGGCCAAGGTACGGGTCCAGGTCACCGAGCCGGTGGAGGAGAACGCCGCGATGGCCGCCGGCACCGGCATCACCGCAACGTTCACCGAACCCGGCTACTCCACCGCCGGTCTGCGCAACGGCGATCTGACTGACAAGGCCTGGTCGAACTGGAAGTCCGGCACCAAGAACACCTCCGACACGATCACCGTCACCCTGGCGAAGCGGCGGACGGTCCGCCACGTCGCCACGGCGTTCTACCGAGACGGGGCGACCAACAGCTACGCCCAGAGCCTGCGGATCCAGGCCCGTGACACGCAGGGGACCTGGAGCGACGTCAGCGGCGAGGTGACGGTGCCGACAGGTGGCGCCACCGCTCCAGTGGTGGATGTTCCGATCACGGCCACGACCACCGACGCCGTACGGATCGTACTCACGGCGCGGCCCAACACCCACATGACGATCAGCGAGATCCAGGTCTTCGCGAACGCACCCGGCACCTCCTCGGAGGCCCGAGCTGCGACCATCACGGTGGACGGCACCGAGGTGCCCGGGTTCGATCCGGAGACCACGTCCTACCGGCTGCGGATGACCGGGCCGGCTCCGTCCGTCACCGCGACGGCGGCCGATCCGTACGCCACCGTCGCAGTGGAACAGCCAAGCGCCAAGAACCAGACGGCAACGATCTCGATCACCAGCGAGGACGGGTCGCAGTCCCGTACCTATCGCATTGACATGTCCCGGTAGCGCCGAAACCGGGATTCGCAGTGATGGGGCTGGTCCATCAGTGATCAGCCCCATCACTGCGCCATCCGTACCTACCGCTGCTGATAGTTTCAGCCGGTCGAAGCCGTCCGTCACGGGCGTCGAGTCGTCCCACCATCCCCGCAGGAGCAGCCGCCAATGACCGTTCCCCGGCGTCGTGGTGTCTCGATGGCCGACGTAGCCCGGCTCGCCGGCGTGTCCTCGCAGACGGTCTCGCGCGTCTCGACCGGCCACCCCAACGTCGTAGAGTCCACCCGTCAGCAGGTACTCGCCGCGATGCGGCAGCTCGGTTACCGACCCAACAGCGCCGCCCGAGCCCTCAAACGGGGCTCGTTCCGAACCCTGGGCATCATCCTGTTCACCCTGTCCACCACCGGCAACAGCCGCACGGTCGAGGCGATCGCGACGCACGCCGCCCAGGAGGGGTACGCCATCACCCTCATTCCGGTCGCGATGCCGACCCAGGACGGCGTTCTGGGTGCCTTCACCCGCCTGGGCGAACTCGCCGTTGACGGGGTCATCGTGATCATGGAGGTTCATCTGCTCGACACGGTGAACCTGACGCTGCCACCCGGGGTGCCGGTGGTCGTGGTCGACTCCGACGCCGGGGACCGCCACCCCGTCGTCGACACCGACCAGGCCGATGGCGCGCGGCAGGCCGTACGTCACCTGCTCGACCTGGGCCACCGGACCGTCTGGCACGTTGCCGGCCCGGCCGAGTCCTATTCCAGCGAGCGCCGCACCGACGCCTGGCGCGAAACGCTGCGAGCGGCCGGCCGGCTGGTGCCGGATCTTCTGCGCGGCGACTGGAACGCCGAGTCGGGCTACCACGCCGGGCTCCGGCTCGCCGAGCAGGCCGACTGCACCGCCGTGTTCGTCGCCAACGACCAGATGGCTCTCGGCGTCCTGCGTGCCCTGCACGAGCGGGACCGCCGAGTGCCGCAGGACGTGAGCGTCGTCGGCTTCGACGACATCCCCGACGCCGCCTCCTTCCTTCCGCCATTGACCACGATCCATCAGGACTTCGCCGAGGTCGGCCGCAGGTGCGTGCAGGGGCTGTTGCGGCAGATCCGCAACGAGCCGGCGGATACCGGCACCGTCCTCGTGCCCACCAGCCTGGTCATCCGAAGCAGCACCGCCCCACCAGCCTGAGACGCCACGCTCGTTGAGGACGCGCCGGCCGCGATCGGCGCTCGTGGCGTGGTACGTCGAATCCAAGCGCCGTTGCTGATTCCGTAGTCGGATGTCAGCAATCCCGGCCTTTCGGCTGGGAAGGTCCGTGACGGTGTCACCGGAGCGCGGGGTGCGTTTCGGTGTCCTGATGACGGTCTCGCGTTTCCTGCTGCCGTTGGCGGGTCAGGGTTGCGCCACCTGCCCGCCCACCCGTGGCCTTGCGGCTGCGGGTGGTGGTGGTGCGGGTCTTGCGGTCGGCTCCACGCGGTTTCGGCGCTTGCACGCCCGGGTCTCCGGCCACTCCGGTACCCGTTGTTACTGCCGTCGCGAGGGCGGCAAGGTTGCGGGCTGCGTTCTCGTCCCGATCCATGACCAGATCGCAGGCATCGCAGCGGAACACTCGCACGTGCAGCGGCAGCTTGGCTTTCACCACGCGGCAGGCCGAGCAGGTCTTGCTGGAGGGATACCAGCGGTCGGCAACTACCCGCCGACCACCATTCCATGCGGCTTTATACCCCACCTGCCGACGGATCTCCCCGAACCCGGCGTCGGCGACCTTGCGGGCGAGGCGTCGGTTGCGGAGCATGCCGGCCACGTTGAGGTCTTCCACCACCACGGTGCCGTACTCGCCGGTGATGCCGGTGGTGAGCTTGTGCAGGGCATCGGCGCGGAGATTCGCCACCCGGTGGTGCACGCGGTTACGTTCGGCGTTGGCGACCGCCCATCGTCTGGACGGCCGCTGCCCGGTGCGCCGGTCCGGCCCTTGGCGGCGGGACACCCGACGGGAGAGCCGTTTGAGGTGCTTGAGCGCGCCGTCGTAGTGCGCCGGGTTCGGCACGAACCGCACCGTGCCCTGGCTGTCGGCGATCACCGCGAGGCACTTCACGCCCAGGTCCACACCCGCTACCACGTCGGGGCGGGCCGGGGTGCGGTCGGTGGCGCGTTGGATCTCGACCTGGAACGAGCAGAACCACCGGCCCCGCGCGAACCGGACCGTGGCAGACAAGATGCGAGCGGTGCCGTTGGCGATACGGCGTTGCAGCTTGCGGGTGGACTCGTGGGTACGGATCCTCCCGAGCCGCGGCAGCGTCACATGCTGCCGGTCCGGCTCCACCCGGATGGCGCCGGTCGTGAACCGGCACGCCAGCCGGGCGGTGTGCTTCGACTTGAGTCGGGGCATGCCCACGCGCTTGCCTTTGCGCTGCCCGCGCTTGGACTTGGTGTAGTTGTCGAACGCCGCCGCCGCGTTCGCCAAGCCTGTGCTGTACGCCTCCTTGGAGTTGTCCTGCCACCAGCCGGCGAAACGCGGGTCGGTCTTCTTGACCTCGTTGAACACCTTCCGCAACACAGGCAGCGACCACGGCCGCCACGGCGTCTGGTCCTCCTCGGCGATGCCGTACGAGGCTTCGGCCTTGCGCTGCCACCACGACGCCGTCACCCAGGAAACGGCCCAGTTGTAGGCGACGCGAGCCGCACCGCAGTGTGACCGCAGCCGCTGCTCCTGCGTGGCGTTCGGGTCCAACGCGAAACGGAACGCCTGGAGCACGAAACCGGGCCGCGGCTCGAACTTCTTCACACCAACGGCTCCTCGCCGGTCGCGGCGGCCACAGCGCGAGCGGCACGGTTCTTGCCCGCCCGCTGTCCGTACAGCCGGGCGCACATCGACGTCAGCACGTCGGCCATGTCTTTGACCAGGTCGTCCGTGGATTCCTCCGGGTCGAGGACCACCAGGCGACGCCCGGTCGCAGCGAGCGCGGCTTGCAGGTGCTCCACACCGAAGCGGGCCAGCCGGTCCTTGTGCTCGACCACGATCACCGCCGCCGTCGGGTCGGCGAGGAGGCGGTGCAGCTTGCGGCGCTTGCCGTTCAGGCCGGAGCCGACCTCAGTCACGATCTCCGCCACGGCCAGGCCCTGGGCGTTTGCCCCCGCCACAACCCGCACGGTCTGGCGGTCCAGGTCACCCTTCTGCTCGCTGGAGGACACGCGGCAGTAGGCGACCACGCGACCGGTCGCAGGCCGCGTCTCTTGCACGATCCACGTACCAGACGGCGCCTGACGGACAGGAACGGGCATTCTGCCGTCCTTCACCCACCGCCAAGCGGTCTGATAGGTCACGCCCTGCTCGCGTGCCCAGTCTGACAGCTTCACACCCCCCACAGTACATGTAAATGTTCGACAATGATTGCCCATAAAACCCGGATCTGTTGCCAACCCCTCGACTAGGCCGATCCACCCCTCCCCGCATTACGGCTACCCACAGTTCAGATGATCATCGAGCGGCTTGCCGCCCCGGCTCGTCGTCGGTGCGCTGATTGAACTCACTGCTGGTGGCCGCGCTTTTCGGGGCGCCGAAGGTCACCGGTTCGTCGACTAGCCGCGGCCGCAACGGCCTGCGCGGCCGAAACCACGAGCCGGTCGGCTGGGCGACCCACCGCTTGCCCACCTTGTCCACTCCGATCACATAGAGGGTCAGCGAGCCGTCGGGGGCAAACCGCATGCGCAGGAAGCACTTGAAGTCCTCGATGCCCTGCCCGGCGAACAGCTCTTGCACGTTTACCCCGAACCGGGCTGCGACCAGCAGGTACGCGCAGACCAGCAGCACGCCGGCGATCCCGGCGACAGGCAGATACCCGATCGACGCGATGAGGGCCTGCCATAGCCATGGCAGATCGCGGACCGGCAGCTGCGTCCACAGCAGCCATCCGCCGACGCCCAGCGCAAGCTGGGCCAGGCCGTGCGCCCCGCCTAAGACAAACGCGGTCGCCCGTTGCTGCCCTTCGCTGAGGCCGACGGCGAAGAACATGCAGGAGACCAGCACGAGCATTGTCATGAGGAAGGTGGTGAGGATGCGGCCGGACCCACTCTGCAAGGCCAGCAGCAGCATGGTCTGAATCATGCCCAGCAGCACAGTGAAGCCCGGGTTGCGCCACGGCAGGCGGCCGAAGACCCCGCTGCCCAGCCACTGCGACCGCAGCCTCGTTGGGTAGGTCGCGGCCAGCTCGTACAGGTGCTGCCGGCCCGAGCGGCGCAGCGTCGAATGGCGCGGCGGGACCGTGATCTCCTCGGGCAGGTGGTGGGTGGCGTGGGTGAACGCGCCGCCGCCACCGCAGTGGATCAGCTGTCGTGGCGTCTGGTCCGATGTGTACCGCGCATAGTGGTGCAGATCCCCGGCCAGCAGGAAGGCGACCTCGGCGCCGGACGGCTCGATGACCTGCTGCAGGAAGTAATCCAGCGTGTCGTACGCCCGTGGGTGGGCCGCAGCCAGCACCCAGGACGGCTGGTGGATCGTGACGATGACCTTGTCACCCTTGTGGAAGGTGGCCGCGACACCCTTGAAGAACTCCAACTGCGGATCGTCCAGGTATGCGTCGCCTTGCGCGTCGATGGCCAGCATCCACCAGCCGTGTGGCAGCTTCAGCGCGAAGTAGCTGCGCGTCTGCTGGGTACGCCAGCCGCCGATGTTCGACTCGGCGCGCCGGGCGAACAACCGCAGGAACGCCGTCAGCCCGTCGTACCAGTCGTGGTTGCCCGCCACGGCGTACATGTGCGGGCTGTCCTGCGTGATCGCATCGGGCAGCGCAGCCGTGTACGGCCCTTCGAACCGGTCCTCGTACCGTTCCGTGCTGGCCGTCGGATAGACCAGGTCCCCGCCGATCACCAGGACGTGGCCGCGGGGCGTGACTTCGCCCGCCACCTCCAGTCCTTGCTGCGCGAGCAGGTACGCCATCGTATATGTCGCGTCGAACCCGTCACCGACGTCGGCGACGTAATCCAGCCACAGTTCGTCCGTGTCCGTGTCCGTGTCGGTGGCGTGGTCGTGCACCCGCGTCGGCAGGGCGACCTGCAGTTCACGCTTGTCCAGGTAGGCACCGAACTGAGCGGACAGCGCGACACGGGCACCCGTGGCGGCCAGTTGGGCCGGGCTGAGCCACTTGACCGGTTCGCGTGGGGTGAAACCCAGGTCGGCTGGGTCCAGCCGGTCGGGCCGGTGTGGCGGGGCGGCCGTATCCACATCGCGGTCCGTCCCCGAGAACTCTGGTGGGGGTGCGAGCGTCATGAGCGGGCAGCCTACAGCGTCAGGATCGGAGGGCCGGAAGGCGTGTGCGGCGCGCCCAGCGTGTGTGGCAGGGTCTGGCGGCGTCCGCGATCACGTACGCGTCTGAGGCGGTTCACGCCGGGTGAGCACCAAGGGGGCGTCCTCGGTGATGGCGACCGTGTGCTCGGAGTGGGCCGTGCGTGAGCCGTCGGCCGACCGGATGGTCCAGCCGTCGGCGTCATAGACGATCCGGTCGGTCGTGCGGGCGAACCAGGGTTCGAGCGCGAGGGTCAGGCCCGGCCGGAGCATGAGGCCGCGCCCTGCCCGGCCCTTGTTCGAAACGTGGGGCTCCTCGTGCATGGTGCGGCCGAGGCCGTGGCCACCGAACTCCGTGTTGACCGGATAACCGTAGTCGTGGGCTACCGCCCAGATGGCCGCCGAGATGTCACCCAGGCGGTTGCCCGGACGCGCCATCTCGATCGCCGCCTCCAACGCTTCCTCGGTGGCGCGGATGATCCGCAGGTCCTCCTCGGCGGCGGTCCCGACGACGACCGTGCGCGCCGAGTCGGCCACCCAGCCGTCGATGCTGACCGCGAGGTCCGCGCTGAGTACGTCGCCGTCACGCAGCGTGTAGTTGTGGGGGAGGCCGTGCAGGACGGCGTCGTTGACCGACAGGCAGATGACGTTGCGGAACGGGCCGCGTCCGAAGGACGGCGCGTAGTCCCAGTAGCACGACTCCGCCCCGCACCGTTTGATCATGCCGCGTACGTGGTGCTCCAGGTCGAGGAGGTTGACGCCCACGTCGGCGAGCTGACCGACCTCGGTGAGCACCTCGGCGACGAAACGCCCGGCCACGTGCATGCGTTGGATCTCCGCAGGCGTCTTCAGCTCAATCACGAGTACCTCGCGTCACAAGGGGTTGGTATAGTTATACCGGCACTCTAACGCTTGCCGGTATAGTAATACCAGCCGTATCCTGGGAGCATGGTCCGCCAACCGCTCACACCTGAGCAGATCGAAGCCGGCAGGCGTCTCGGCGCCCTGCTGCGCCACGCGCGAGCGGGACGCGACCTAGCGGAAGTCGCACACGCGGCTGGCATCTCGCCGGAAACCCTGCGCAAGATCGAGACCGGACGACTACCCTCTCCCGGATTCGGCACGATCATCTGCCTCGGTGAGGCGCTCAACCTGCCGGTGCAGGAGTTGGCAGCCACCTGGCGCGGCAGCGACCTATCGCTGGAAGCCGCCTTGTAGCCGCTGCTCCACCCGTCCAGGGAACCGGTCGGCACCATCACAAAGTGGCGGGTGGGGCACTATCGTTCTGGCGTGCACATCCGTTTTGACGTCCCAGCCGATCCCGCCTACCCAGGCCGCGTGGCCGCTGCGCTCAGCAGTGTTCGACTGCGCAAGTACGGTTATATCGGCGCGGTGCTGGCGGCGGTCGGGGCGATCGGTTTCGCCGTCTCGCGGGCATTCGCGTGGGGCGACCAGATCTCGCCGCTGTACATGGCGATGGTCGTGGTTGGCCTGCTGTCGATGCTGTACTCGCCGTGGGTGCGGTTGCGCGCCCGGCGCCGCTCCAGTCGCTACGCTGTCGAGGGCGCCTACGACATCACCGACGACAACATCATGATGCGCAGCGGCTCGGAGTCCGGCGGCATCGCCTGGGACGGGGTCGCCCAGGTAAGGGACACCCCTGAGTTCTGGATCGTGTACGTCGGCCGGATGCCGGCGACCGTGATCCCACGCCGCTTGATGTCCCCCGAGGACGCCGAGACGTTGCGAGCCTATATGGCCAAACGCGGGCTGCTCCAGCCTCGGTGAACTAGCGCGCATCACGCAACGTCACACTACGGCGACGGCGACTCCACCCAGCGCTGCTACGCCCGCTCGAAGACGAGGTCGAAGTCCTTGCGCCAGGTTGATCCGTGATCCTCAGACGCCTCCCAGCGACCCGCGATCCGGTCTGGCCCGACCTCAGCGATGAACCGCTGGAACATGTCAGGATCCTCGCGACTCAGGTTCCAATGCGAGCCGTCGAATGTCATGGCGAAGACCCGGCAGACGCCTCGTTCGTCGTGGTAGAGGGCCGTGTAGGCGTCGTGCGCGTCGCTGCGACCGAGAACCAAGACCATCTCACTCGTGGCCTTTCCGACATCGCCCTCCATCGTCCAGCGGAAGACCACAAACGCGTCGCCGAGCCACTCGACCGTCGCCGAGCCTGACACCTCCAGGTCGGCCGGCTCCAGGAACCACGCGTTCCGCATCGTCGTCTGCCACGATCCGACCAGGACGTCCAACCGCTCCAAGGCCCCGTTGCGCATCGCTTCCTCCTTACATTGACCCTGGTTCGACTCCTGCTGGGCGGCGAACTCGTCGGTCGAGGCATGCCCAGCAGCGGCCCAGTGATCTACCAGTACACGATCATGCCGCGTAGAGGTCGCGCAACTGCCGATGTTCGTGATCCACGAGAGTCGCCCGCACTTCTCCAAAGCTCGGCTGCGATGCAACCCCGCCGGGAGTGCGCTCCGTCGTGCGAGTGGAAGCGATGGAAAGGAGCAGCGTGAAAAAGTCCGAGGAGGACGACTTCCGGGCGTTCGTCGGTGCCCGCATGGACCGCTGGCGGCGCGCGGCGTACCTGCTGTGCCACGACTGGCACGCCGCGGACGACCTGGTATCGATCGTCGTGGGCAAGCTCTACCGGCACTGGCGCAAGGTGACCTCGGCCGACAACCCGGACGGGTACGCCCAGCGGGTGTTGACGAGGTCCTGGCTCGACGAGGGCCGCCGGCCCTGGCGGCGGGAACAGCCGGTGGAGGCTCCACCGGAGACCGGCTGGACGCACCCGGACCGGGTCGACGACCGGGAACAGTTGACGGTCTTGCTGGCGCACCTGGCGCCACGGCAGCGCGCAGTCGTTGTGCTGCGCTTTTACCTCGACCACTCGGTCGAGGAAACCGCGGAACTGCTGGGCATCTCCGCGGGAACGGTCAAAAGTCAGTCGGCGCGGGGGCTCGAGACGCTGCGCACCCTGGCGTACTCATCTGGGAGCAGTACGGCGGTGTTCGAGGCCGCCGATCCGGATGATCCCGGCTGGCGGGTGCCTGGGGGCTTCGTCGCCCTGCTGGGCAACCGGGACTGGAGGAGCGACCGGCTTCTGTGGGGGTGTGTCGGAAAGTCGCCGTTCCTGGAGATTGATCGGGCCTTTCTGCGGCATGGGTTGGGGGAGTGGCGCCCCCAGTTGGCAGCGCTGGAGAATCTGTGGCGGCGACACGGCCGGGCGGAGGTGTCGGCCGCACTCGCCGAGGCGGCGGAGCCGCATCCGCTCGTCGCCGAGCTGGTGGACGAGCGTTGGCTGAGCCGGAGGCCCGGGTCGACGACCACCTGGCCCTGGAACGGCAGGTCGAGTCGCTTCGCGAGCCGCAGTGGTCGGTACGGATGCTGCGGCTGGTCGACGAGAGATTTGGCGGCCAGCTTGTCGACGACCAGCGGATCGACTGGCGAGCCGTCCTCGCGGAGCATCGGGGACGGCCGTTCTCCCGCCCTGTGTTGGTCCAGCTGGCAGGCCGGGAGGACTGTCCGGACGAGTTTCTGGTCGGCATCCTCAACCGGAAACCGCTGGTTCCGGCTGTCCGGGGCCGGATACCGCTGGTTCCGGTCGGCCGGGAGCTGCTGGATCCACTCGCCAAGCGCGAGCGCGGGGTGAGCTTGGCGGTGCTGGCGGCCTTTGTCCAGGCGCCCCGCGGTAGCGGCGACACACGGACGCGAGCTTCGAGACAAGTGGTGCGGTCCAGCCTGGAGCAGGGCATGTTCACGGTGGACGAGGCGCTGGCGGTGCTGACCCCGCTGTCCACCCTGTGCGGCATCCTCTATCAGGGCGGCGGCCCGCTGAACGAGGTTGTGGGCGCCCAGGTCGAGGCAACGCTCGGGTCCGACCCGGGCGCCTGGCGGGCGCTGTGGAAGCTGCTGCCCCGGTGGCGGGAGTCGCTCGAACAACTCCTCGCCGCCGCGGTCGAGAACGCGGGGCGTACGACGGAGTGGGTCAGCCCGAAGTCGGTGCCGTACCCGTCGCTGGAACAGTTCATGGACGCACCGAAGATGACGGTGCCGCGTACCGCCCTGTATGCCCTGCTCAACGCCAGCCCGGTCTGGATCCGGCTGGAGGTGCTGCCGGTGCTGGACGAGCTGGCGCGGTTCGACCTGCTCAGCCGGTTGCGGGTCGTGGCGGAGATGTTCGACGGGGTGCTCGACCGTGGTGACCTGCCCTTGCTGCGGCTACTGGCGGCGAACCGCAACCTGACCGACGAGCAGCAGGCCCGACTGCTCGCCCTGGGCGACCCGGACATCCACGCGCAACTGTACTTCCGGGTGCCGGACCCCAAGAAGCGCGAGATCGCCATCGGGGTACGCCGGTTCGGCACGATCGGTGACGGCGATCCGGTCTTCGCCGAGTCGGACCTGGTACGGCTGGGCAGGGTGCTCCGCACCTTCTACTTCGACTCCGAAGCGGCAGTGGGCGACGCTCAGCCCGGTGCTCGAATCGGGGCAGGCGGACGTCGCGGTCGAGCTGCTCAAAGCCATCCGGATCCCCAGCGGGCTGCTCCAGTTGCGGATGCTGCTCGCGGTGGCCCGACGCGACGGCGTGACGGCGGCTCGTGAGGTGCTCGCCGCGGACCTCTCCGATCGGAGGTACAAGGCATCGGCGTGGGACCCGGCGGCCCACCAGGCGGCGCAGGCCGCTCTGGCGACGACGGATGGCGACGGCGACGGTGACGCGCAGTCGGTTCTCGATTTCCATTGGGCCGCCGCGGCGGTGCGGCGACTGGCCGACGTCGTCGCCGAATGGAGCGGCCCGGAACGCTGGATCAGCCGACTGCGCGAGGTGCCGCTACTCGGTGGCGGGGGGTTTGAGGCGAAACTCGACGCCGAACGCCACACTGTCGACTGGTCGTTGCTGCTGGAGGAGCACCAGCGGTCCGCCTTCCCGCAGGAAGTCGTCAAGTACCTGGAGAAGCTGCCGGGATACCCGCTGCGGCAGCGGTCCGGTGGCAGCTGGGCCGACAACGGGGACGACCACTGGCGCGATCTCGGAGCGGCGCTGGCGGCGGGCGAGACGACGCTCGACAACATCGTGGCCACCGCCCAGCCCGCTCGGGAGGTGCTCTGGGTCGCTGCACTGGGCTACCCCGACCGCGCGGCTGAGCAGCCTGGCTGGTGGCAGCGCCCGGACAACCCTCTGCCTTGGCTCTGCGCCGACCTGCTCGGCGCGGAGCTGGATGCCTGGCAGGTCGCGGTCACCCTGCTCGACGACTTCCCCGGCACTCTGCCAGAGCTGCTTGGTACCGCCGCCGCGGTGTCTGCGCCGACGCCGGCCGGGGCCGGCTGAGCGGGTACGCGGCGCCGAGTACCACCACGAGGGGCGGGGTCAACGTTTGCTGAGTTCCGACATCCGGGCCAGGGCGGCGATCCAGAAGCGTTGCCGTTCCGGGCTCTGGCCCACCAGGTACGTCGCCCGCAGCTTCGGCGGCAGGTACGGCAGCAGCGCGGCCACCACGTCGAGGTGCTTCTCCAACTGGGACACCTCGGCGTTGGAGAAGACCTGGTGCACCAGATCGGTGTCGTCGGTGCCCTCGTCGGACGCCTCGGAGGCCACCGCCAGCCGGGCCTCCCAGCTCGCCCGGTGCCGGGCGACCTCGGTGAGCCCGATCGTGGGGCGCTCGGCCAGTCTCGCCTCCAGCGCCGACAGCGGCACTGGGGCGTACTCGCCGTCGCCGAGGTAGACCAGGGCCGGCTGGAGCGGCATACCCACCCGGTGCAGTTTGATCAACCGTTCCAGGGTGCGCTTGGTGACCCAATCCCGCCCCTCGTCGTCGATATCGTTCTTCCACCACTCCAGCACCGTCTCGGCCGCCGTACGTCGAGATGAGCCACTCGTTGGCCGGGATGTCCTGCGGCCGTACCTCGTAGCTGACCGTGAACCGGCTCGCCTGGGCGATGTTGTTGCTGGCCACCAGGAGCTTCCGACCCAGGTGGTACGGCGGGTTCTGCAACGCCACCTGGGCGCGCAGGTTCGGGATCGCCCGCCCGGCGAGCGTCCACTCCTGGGTGATTTCCATCAGTTTGGCGAAGGTCGCCTTGTCCTTGGGGCGGTTGTACTCGTCCCAGACCAGTACCTTCGGCGCCGGGTCCAGCAACGTCCGAGCCAGCATCGCGTCGAGCTGGCCGTCCGGGGTGGGTACCGGCACGCAGAGGTCCTCGACATTGGTGACCGGCAGCGAGAAGTACACCGGCTCCCGACCGGTCTCCTCCCGGGCGATCTGCCGGGTGATCTCCGTCTTACCGCAGCCCGGCGGCCCCTGGAGCAGCACCGCCCAGCGGTTGGCGATCGCCGAGCGCAGGATCCGGCGTACCGGGTCGGGGACGGTCCCCGGATTCCGTACGCCGACCGCCGCCGCGATGCCGTCGAGGATCTCCGTGGTGCGGTCCCGGCGCTTCGAGCCCTTTTGGTCGACCAGGGCCAGCCGAGCGCCGTTCTGCAACGGCAAGCCCCAGGCCAACGGAAAGCCCTCCCGGGCACAGGAGAGTACGTGCTCCAGGGTGCGGGGCGAGAGCAGCCGACGCAGCGCCGGGCTCAGCGAGGCCCAGAGCCGGAACACCTCCCGCAGGTCCCAGTCGGGGAACCGCTCCGCCAACGCGTACCGCCAGCCGGTATCGTTCGCGGTGAGCCGGATGGTGACCATCCGGTCCAGGATCGCCAGGTCCGAGCGGCGTACGCTGGTCTCCGCCAGCGACTCGTTGTCGGTGAGGAACACCCCGACGCAGCCGAGCTGCCGCAGGTCGTACTCGCCCAGCGTCCAGTTGCAGGCGATCTGCATGAGCTGGGACTGCACCGTGTTGCCGGCCTGCAACGAGTCGTCGAGCAGCAGCACGAACGGCTGCCCCGGGGCCAACTGCCGCATGACCAGTTGCTGGAGCATCAGCTCGCCGCTGCGAGCGTCCCGGACCGGGGCGTTGACGAGCAGGTCGTCCGGGGTCAGGTTGGCCGCCGGCACCACCACCAGCGTGGTGTCGGGGTAACGCCGGGGCACGTACGACACGAACGTCGAGGTCTTGCCGATGCCGTGCTCACCGAAGATCTGGCCGGTCTGGCCGATCGCGATCATCGCGTCGATGAACCGCTCCAGCCGGGCCGCCGGGCCGTCCGCCGGCGGCTTCAGATAGGTGGCGTTCGGCGTGAAGCCCCGGCCGGCGTACGGCTGCTCCGGGGCGTCCATCCGAACGAGGTCCACAGTGCCCACCAGACGACTCCTCAAACCTGTTCTCCTGACCTGACCCGGTGGCAGGCCATCGGGGGTTGGTGCCGTTCCGGCCAGTCATCGCCGTCGTCAGTGATCAGCCAGATCCACCGGTCGGGCTGCACCGGGGTGACGGCGGACGCGTACCCGTCGGTCACCATGATGATCGCGTCGGGCTCCAGCTCGAACCGCTTGCCGTCGACCTCGGCCCGCCCCTCGACGTAGTCGACGACGTTCTGGAAGTTGGTACCGCCGCCACCGGTGACCCGCTCGCCCGGCACGAACGGCGTCACCCGGCCGTCGAAGCTGAGCCAGTGGCTCTCCACCCCGTCGGTCTGGCCGACCAGCGTGGTCAGCCACGTGACCACCTTGTCCGGCATCGAGCCCGACGTATCGAAGGCGACCAGCACCACCTTCGTGCGCTCGGGTCCGCGCCGCTGCAACATCGGTTCGTGCCCGAGGGCCAGCAGCACCCCGCCGTACTTCTTCGGGTAGACCAGCCGCTCGCCCTCGGACAGCTTCGACGCCAGCACGTCGGTCAGCCACGGCTGCCACCAGTCGATCCGCCGGGTACGCGGGGTGCTGCCCCGCAGCTTGTCCAGGCCCAGCCCACCCCAGAGCCGGGTGAGCCGTTCACCACCGTCCGCCGTCCGGTCCGCCAGGTCGAGCAGCTCGTCGCGGGCGGCCGGATTGCCGCGCAGCGCCGCCCGCATCACCTCCTGCAACACCTCGCCGGCCACCCGTTCGACGGTCTCGTCGTCCAGCGGCACGCCCCACCGGCCCCGACCGCGAACGCCGCCGCCACCGGTGCCAGCCCGCCCGCTGCCGTCGCCGTTACGGTCGGGCTCCCCATCCTCACCCTCGGACTCCTCGGCTCCGCCCCCGGGTTCCCGGTCGCCGTCCGGATCGCCGTCCAGGTGTATGCAGACCACCTCCGGCCACGCCAGAACGGTCATCCGCTTCAATTCCCCGTAGACGGTGAGATCGGTGTAGACGAAGTCGTCGTACGACAGGGGGTTCAGCTTCCGCGCCCGCAGGTCCGCCGCGTACGTCTGGTGCACCTCCCGAGGGCCGACCCCGACCGGCTCGGTGACCGGCTGGCCCGCGTCGTCGCGGGTCGTCTGGGTCGGCAGCGTGCTCCGCTCCAGCCGGCGCATTGCCACGTGGTTGATCGCGACCTCGGCGGCGAGTATGAACGCGGGGTCGTCCCGCAACTCCTCCTCCACGTGCAGATGCCGGTGCATCAGGTGCCGCGCCTCGTGGAACAGCACGAACTTGACCCCGTCCAGGTCCAGTGTGGTGAAGAAGTACGGGTTGTCGAGCAGGGCGCAGCCGCCGTCACCGGTGGCCACCACGGCGGCGGTGGGTACGGCGGTGGTGGCGATGTGGTGGTGGCACTTGGCGTACAGCCAGGACGCCACCACGCTCTGCCCGACGCCGAAGTCCAGCAGCGCGGACTCCTTCTCCCGGCGGGCCCGCTCCACCACCTCCGGGTCGGCCGGCTCTTCGGCAAGCAGGGCCCGCAGGTCGGACAGGTCGGCACCGCGCCGGACCCGATGCGCCCTGGAGCGCGGCGCCGGCCTGGTGCCGGTGGCCTGGTGGTGGTCGAGCCGCCTCATCGGGTGGCCCGTTCGGCG
Source organism: Micromonospora sp. SL1-18 (assembly GCF_047921505.1). NCBI lineage: Bacteria > Bacillati > Actinomycetota > Actinomycetes > Micromonosporales > Micromonosporaceae > Micromonospora > Micromonospora sp. SL1-18. The sequence continues at coordinate 43,233 of NZ_JBLROA010000044.1, forward strand.
GTGGCGACCAACTCGGTGATCGTCCCGGAGAAGTTCGGCAGGAGGCGGAGCGCCAGCAGCCATGCGTCCAGGGTGCCGTCGATCGGGGCGACCAGGTCGGCCAGCAGCGCGCCGTCCGGCTTGACTTCGTCGAACGGCAACCGGTCACGGGCGCTGCCGGCGGTCGCGAGCTCGGCGAGCTGGATCAGCACCGACGGCTGCTGGTCGACCAGGCGCGGATTCTTCGCCAGCGCGAGGCGCAGCGCCCACCGGTCGCAGGCGGCCGCCGCCACCACCAGCGCCGGCGGCAGCGGATGGCGGGCCCGCTCGATCACCTCGATCACCGTGGCGTCCACCCGGCTTACGAACTCCTTCCATTCTCCCGGCGCTTCGAGTTGGATCATCCGAATAGGTGGACCGAGGCACCGTAGCCGCCGGGGGCGACATTCTCATGGCGCGTACGAACTTGTGGCCGCATCGTTCAGATGGTGCGTCGGGTGAGTGGGGGGCGGCCGCGGGCGAGGATCCCGGCGATGAGTGTGGCGAGTGCCGGCGGAGCGGTGGCGATGAGCAGGAGCGCGGGCCATGGGGTTTGCCAGTGGGTTTCGGTGTTGTAGCCGATGAAGCCGGCCGCGGGGCCGATGCCGGCGAGCAGGCCGAGGAGCGCGCCGAGCCCGACGATGAGCAGGGCTTGGGCCATGGTGATCCTTCGGCGGGTCCGGGGGGTGGCGCCGACCGCGGCCATGGTGGCGAGATCGCCGTGCAGTTCGGCTGCGGCCAGGCCGACCGCAACGGTGCTGGCGACGAGGGCCACCATCGCGCTGACCCCAGCAAGTAGGTAGAACATCGTGGTGGTCCTAGCGGTGTCTACCCTGGCTGTCACGGCGGCGGCGGTTATCGGCTGAGCCGGCGGGTGAGCGGCGGCCAGTTGGGCGCGGAGCAGCACGTCGTTGGCGGCGGCAAGCTCTGTTGCGCTTGGCATGCGATGGGTGTCGGCGACCACCATCCCGGGCGCGACGGCCAGCCCGAGCCGCTGCGCCGTTGCCGCTGTGACGACCAGTCCGGGTAGGTTGACGAAGTACTCCCCGTGGGCTGCCAGCGCGGCGGGCAGCGGTGCCGCAGGTTGGGCGTCGACCCCCAGCATGACGTGATCGCCCGCCATCAGGGTGTCGTTGAAGACGATCGCGCCGCCGTTGGCCAGGGTGGCCAGCTCGGCGGTGGTGGCGGCCCGCCCGGTGACCAGTCGGATCGTCTCAGCCCCGCCGACGGCAACGCTCAGCTGCTCGAGGCTGGCGAGCGGTGCGTGACCGATCGTCGGCTGCCTGGCCCGGGGCCCCGACGGGGTGGCCACCGCGTCCCCCTCCTCGGACAGGTGCTCGATCGGCATTGCGACATTGGTGGCGTTGGCTAGCACGACGATGTCGCGTGCAGGCAGAGCCGCGGCAAAGCGGCGGAGGCCGTCTTGGCCGAGCAGGTCGGCGGCTTCGGCGGGTAGCAGCACTTGGCCGGGGCGGGCCTCGATCCGCGTCGGGGTGGCGTCGCCGCGGGCTGCTCCGACCAGGGCCAGTGCGACGCTGCCGGCGATCGCTGCGGTGACGGCGGCCATCGCCGCCGCGGTCCGCATGCCGTGCCGCGCCGCGTGCCGCAACGCCAGCCGGCCGGACAGCGGCAGCGCGGCAGCGAGCCTCCCGGCGGCCCGGACGAGCGCAGGCGTGCAGGCCACCACACCGAGCAGCTGGGCAACCCCGCCGAGGGCCAGCACCTCCGGTCGACCCTCGGGGTTCCCGGACCACAGGAGCAGCCCGATGCCGGCGACGAGGAGAACCGCGCCACCACCCAGGCTGAGAAGGTCGGCCCGGGAGCGGGTCCGTTGGCCGCCGAGATCGGCGCGCACAGGCCGCCGTCCGGCCGTACGCGCTGGCAACCACGCTGCCAGCACGCCGGCCGCTACCGTCAATGCCGCAACCCCCACCACCGCCCACACCGGTACCGACACATTAATCAGCGGATGGTCGGCGATCAGCTCGATCGCTGGCCTGGCTGACGCGAAGGTCACCAGTCCCAGACCCGCTCCCGCGGCCGCCGCGCCCCCGCCTAGAAGTAGCCCTCCGGCGAGGATGATCCGGCGTACCTGCCGGGCGGTGGCACCCGCCGCGGCGATCAGAGCCAGTTCCCGCCGCTGCCGACGGGCACCCACCATGAACGCCGCCCCGGCCAGGAGCACCACCTGCGTCCCGGCGAAGCTGGCCACCAGCAGGGCCGCGGCGACCTCGACCGCCCGGTCGGCGGCGGTCGGTTCCATCCCCCGACGGTCCCGCCAGCCCAAGCCTGTGACGGTATCCGGGTCCGGCGGTGACCAGCCCTGCCCGGGGGGAAGCCCCACCATCAGCGCGGGCCGCACACCCGGCGACAACGGCGCCTCAGCCGGAACGAGCAGCCCGGCCTGCCGCAGTGACCGGCTCCAGTCCACCACTGCGACCACAGTGAGCCGGCGCTGCGGCATCCCGGCCTCGATCTGGCTCCCCAGACCGACGCCGAGTTCTTCAGCCAGTGGCTGGGTGACCGCCACCTCCGTCGTCCCGCGTGGTGCGCGTCCAGCCCGCACCACATACCGGCCCCGGTTGAGCGTGTCGGTGAGGTCGGTCGCCTCATACTCACGCGCCCGCAACCCGGTCGGACCTTGGACCACCGTCCGGCCCTGGACCAGGGGCGCGGTCCTGCTGCCCGCCGGCAGCGTGGCCCGCACCGCCTCCAGGTCGTCGGCGTCGACGATCAGGTCCGCTCGGCCCATCCCAAAGGTGATCTCTTGAGCCGAGGTGCCGCTCAGATTGGCCCAGCTCACCACCAGCACGGTGGCGGCGAAGGCCGGCAGGAAGAGCATGAGCAGGACCAGCCCGCTGCGTCCACGGTGACGCCACGCCGACCGGCGGGCGATCCGTAGCGCGGCGCGCCAGGAGCCAACGAACTCGCTGGCGGCCGGGCTCACGAGGAACGCCCCAGCAGCTGCTCCGGGGTTTCCCGGGTCGTGGCGTCGACCAGCCGGCCGTCACGCAGGAAGATCGTCCGGTCGGCCCAGCCGGCGTATCGCGGCTCGTGCGTCACCAGGACCCCGGCTGCTCCCGCGTCGATCCTGGCTCGCAGCACCTCGAGCACCGCCAGACTGGTCCGCGAGTCCAACGCGCCGGTCGGCTCATCGGCCAGCACCAGCCCGCGTTGTCCCACCAATGCCCGGGCAATTGCGATCCGCTGTTGCTGCCCGCCGGACAGTTGGTCAGGGAAACGGTCCGCCATGTCGCTCAGGCCCACCTCGGCCAGCGCCACGACAGCATCCCGCCGCGCCCTGCTGGCACCGACACCCGCCAGCTCGCGCGGCAGCGCCACGTTCTCCGCCGCAGTGAGGTCCGTGACCAGGTTGTAGTCCTGAAAGACGTAGCCGATCCGGTCCCGCCGCAACCGCGCCAACGCGGTCGCGTCGAGGCGGCCAAGCTCGACCCCCTCGACCTGCACCGACCCCGAGGTCGGTGCGTCGAGCCCGCCGGCAAGCGCCAGAAGAGTCGACTTACCAGAACCGGACGGGCCCATCACGGCAACGAGCTCACCCCGACTCACCTCGAAGCTGACCGCGTCGAGGGCGCGGACCACACCCTCCGGCGCGGGGTAGACCCGGCTGACCCCGGCAAAGCACAACACCGCCCGGCTCACTGGGACACCGTCCCGGCCGGCGCACTGTCCAGACCAGCTGACGCGGGAAGCCCCGCCCCGGCCTGCCGCCTGCGTCGCCGTAGGACCGTCGCCTCCACATGGTCAAGCCAGCGCATCTCACCTTCCAAGCCGAAGATCAGATGGTCGAGGAGAAGCAGCCAACCGACATCCCCGTCCGGATCAGCCCGGCGTCGCAACTGCGTGTAGTCACGCAGCTGCCGCATCGACTCCGTACGCTGCGACTGCACAACGGAGGCGACGTCCACATCAGGATCGGCCGCTGCCATCGCGAGTTTGATCGCCAGCTCGCTGCGTGGCCGGTCCGTGTCCGTGACCGGGGTGGCGAACCAGCCGGCCAACGCCTCCCGCCCCTGAGACGTGATCGCGTAGACCTCACGACCGCCGTCGTTACTGCCGACCGACGCCACGTAACCGTCCCGGACAAGCCGCTCCAACGTGGTGTAGACCTGCCCCACGTTGAGGGCCCACGTCCCCCCAGTCCGCACGTCGAACTCGGTCCTCAACTGATAGCCATACTTCGGGCCGTCGCCGAACAAAGCCAACAGCCCCCAACGCACCGCGTTCCTCTGCACGACATGCAACTTACCAAGTAACTACTTGCTTGGTAAGTACCTTCGGATATCCGCGCCAAGCGCAGTGGGTGACCACACCAGAGCCGACCTCCACCACGTCGCCGACGCACTCTCAGCGGGGCCGGCAGGGGCGTGGCTACTGCCCGACGAGGCGGTCCAGTTCGGTGATGGACGCAGCTATCGCGGGCTATGCGCGTAAGGCCGATAGAAGTAGCTCCGTGACCATCGTGGGTTGCGTGACCATCGCCAGGTGATCGGCGTCCACGCGCCGGACCAGGTACCCACATTCTTCTGCCTGCTGGGCGGTGGACTGGTACGCAGCGCTCAGTTGGAGGTAGATGTGCCTGGCGGAGTTCCACGACAAGCCTGGTGCGGGCAGCACCTCGGACACGACGTTCCACGGCAGCTCGGGTAGGCCGTGCAGCACCTGGCGCCGCTGGCCGGGATCGGGCAGGAGATCATCGAGGGAGTCGGCGGGGAACCAGGTGTCCCACGTCGGCAGCCGATTCGACACCGCTATTTCGCGCAGCCGCGTGGCCCGCTCCGGCGGCAGTGACCCGACCCAGCTTTGGCCTGGGTGCGGCAGGCGGGCGTCCAGGAAGACGACATCCAGCCGGTCGGTGCCGATCGCGTCGGTGATGCCGGGCAAGTAAGGCCCTGCGCGGCTGTGGCCGACGATGACGGTGGGCGTACCGGGTGCGACGCTGGCAGCCGCTGCCGCGCAGACCGCTGCGTGAAAGGACGGTGCCTCGATCAAAGGGTGAAGGTCTGGTACGGCCACGCGCCACCCCGCCGCTTTAAGGTGCGGCCGCAGGGCGTTCCACGTCGCCGAGGTGAGGAGTGGACTGTGGACGAGGAGCATCGTCGGTTCGGCGAGCACAGCTTATCCTGGTGCAGCCGGATGATGTTCCGGATCGCCTGGACAGCTGAGCGGTCCGCACCTGGTCGGCAACAGGTCGACGGACGGCGGGGGAGTGGTGTGCGACGTCGAGAGGCGTTTCCGCTGCTAGAAGACCATCAGGGCAGCTCCAGGTCGCCCATCTTGATCTTATAATCCCTCGCTCATCGAGTCAGCGGCGATCCGCCGACCTGGCCCTCCCGATGCTCAATGTTTGGCCCTGGCCCCTGCCGGCTGCTGTCAGTCTGTCGGTGCAAGGCCCGGTTGCCGCCGAGTCACTGCTGCTGATGCTTGCTGTTCGAGGGCCAATAGGAGTGAGTCAGCGCTCGGCGGTGGGCCGGTGCTGTTTTGGGCGGCCGAGGGTGTGGATGAGGTCGACTACGCTCCTGGCATGTTGGCCACGATCTCCGCCGTCACGGTCCGATACCGGCGGCCGATCCTCACCGTTGTGCTTGTCCTGGCCGTGGTCCTGGCCGTGGTCCGCCAGCTGTCACCCACGCTGGGCCTGATCCTGGCCATCGCGCCCATCCTCACCGGCCTGCTGCTGATGTTGCTGGCCCCGCTCGCCCTGCAGCGACCACGGCCGGCGGCCTTTCTGGTCAAGCCCGAGGTTCGGGCGTTCGCCACTGAACCGGGCGCGGTCCAGATCTACATGGCCGTGGGGCTCACGTTCTTGGCGTCCGCGCAGATGCTGAACACTGGCACTGGCCACGTGGTCAGCGTGGGCGTGTTCATGGTGTTGCAGTTCCTGCTCCTCGTCGCCGTCGGTCTCCAGCTTGCCGCCGGCTGGCGCGGTTCTTCGATCGAGCTACGGCCGGACGGTGTCTATCAACGCGACTTCGTCGGCTCCTTGATGGTGCCGTGGGAGGCCCTGGCACCCGGCCGCCCGTCCCGGCCCGCAGTCAAGGCCTCCACCCTGGCCCTGACCTACGCACAACCGGAACTGGCACGCCGCCGCGGCATCTTCCCCCTGGGCCGGCGGCGGTTGCGCATCGACAACATCCACCCGTGGTTCATCGCCGACACGATCCGGCACTACGTCGACCACCCGCAGCACCGGGCGGCGATCGGCGAACCAGCCGAATACCAACGGCTTTGGCATGCGTTGACGTCTGCGCCCACTGCCCCCGGCCATGGGCACGCTCCCTAGACCCAGGGTCAAACTTCCCAGAGCGTGCCGGGATTGGCTCAACCGTGGCAAGCGTACGCGGGGTCACGGTCGGCGATTCGCGTCTGCAGCCACCTGCTGGAGCGACGGTCACGGCGGCCATCGCGGCAGGCAGGGCGACGCAGGGCATGGAGGCGGTGGCTGCCGGCAGGATCTCCCGGCGCGGGACGACCTTGCCCCGGTCTCCGGCCTGGCGAGCGTCTCTGATTAGCTAAGCGATCCTGGGTC
>NZ_JBLROA010000045.1:0-49419 GCF_047921505.1 Micromonospora sp. SL1-18
TCCCGGCGGTCAGGTCAGCGCGCCACTTCACCGAGCGCAGGGCACGCCCTGCCTGTTCTTGGGCCATCCGCACGATCCGGTCATTAACCCGCACACCCGCAGGCACGGCCGTGGTCCAGCCCAGGCGATGCAACGCCATCCACGCGTTCGACGGCAGCCTCCGCCCACCCGCATCCTGCCCGGAAGCCAACACCCCCACATCCACACTGTTCCAGTGCTCGCTGATCAGGGCGCCCACCATGCCCGCCACCAGATCAGCACACCAGCCCACCCGCTCCGCCAGCATCGACCGGGACAGAACGACGCCGGTCTCCTCGTCCGCCCCAGTACGCAGCAGCGCGCGGGCACACGCCGTACGTGAGGCCCCACCTTCGGTCAGAGGTAGCTTCCGACTCACCGGCCACCCCACGCCACCGGAATCTTCCCCGCACCAGGCCACAGATACAGCGCCACCGGCTGGAATCCACCCAAACGCTTCGCGGCCTTCCACAGCCGGAGAAATCCCACCCGGGAATTCTACGTCTACTGAGGATTCATAACCAACATCGTGAGCCTTAGTAGACGAACGGGATAAGCTTCTTCACCCGGCGCCGGTATTCGGCGTACTCCGCGAATTTCGTTTCCAGCCACCGTTCCTCGCGTCGGGCCTTGATGTCGAAGAGCGCCAGCAGGATCAGCGCGCCGATGAGCCCTGCGAGGCTGGTCCACACCAGGCTCCAGCCGAGGGTGAGGAAGATGAACCCGCTGTAGATCGGGTGCCGGACCAGCGAGAATATCCCTTCCCGTACCAGCCCACCGTCATCCCTTGGCTTCGGGAAGGGCGACAGGTTGCGTCCCAATCGGATCGATCCGATCACCACGATGGCCAACCCGGCGATGCTGAGTGCCGCCCCGGCGGCGAGGGCGATGCCCGTGCCGAGCCGCCCGTCGAGTATTGGGGCGAACAGCGCGGCGGTCATCACCACCGCCTGGGCCACCACGTACCACTCCCCACGCCGGTTGCTCAGCCAATCCTGTGTGCTCATGCTTCTTCAGCCTCCTTGAGCTGGTGCAGCGCTGCGGCACCAAAGCGTGTGGCAGCCGCCAGGATCTCGTCGGAGAGGGGGGTCCCTTCGACGGCGCGGGCAACGATCATGCCCCCCACCATCAATGCGAGACTTCCCAGCGCCGCGTCGCGCGGTGCCCTGGGGCTCGCCAGATCGCGTCCCGTCTCAAATGCCTCGGCCATCCTGGCCAACTCTTCGGCGAGAACGGTTGCGGCTGTTCGGCTTTTGGCCGCATCGATGGAGGCCGCCGGCATCGGGCATCCCCCACCTCGGTCATCTCGATGCCGCTGGGAAAAGTACTCGCTCAGCGCGGATTCCAGACGTGGCCGCCAACCGTCCCGATCGGGCCGCTCGAGAAACAAGCGGCGCCGCTCGGCCAATGCCTCCCGCACGGCCTCCTCAGCGAGGACATCTTTCGACGGGAAATGGGCGTAAAAGCCGCCGACGGTCAAGCCAGCCCCGGACATGACCTCGGAGACGCTGGCGTCGGCCAGCCCGCGACGCTTGAGCAGGTCCACCGCGGACCGCACGATTCGCTGGCGGGTTTGGGCCTTCTGAAGCTGCCGCTGACTCATATTACGAGCATAATATGAGTTCCGACAGGTCCGCAACCGGGGATGTCGCGCCGCTACTCCCGTATGGCCGAGGAAGGTGAGCTTGGTACTGCCTTCCGTGCTGAGTGGGCGACGGCAACGGACGGCACCGCGCGGGCGAAGTTATCGAGGGACAGCTATCCTTCCCCCCGGTCGAGGAGGCGGTGCGGCGATGGACAACCCCAAAGGGTGGGTCGGAGTGCGAGTTGTGTTGCTCGGGGCTTTGCTCCTGGCCATTCTTGGCGCCACCGTCGGCTCGTGGATCGGCGGTCGCAACCCGGCCCCACTGCCGAGCAATGCTGAGGCACTGGTCCTGGCGCAGGAGATCATTCCGGGGGTCACTCCTGACGGCGAGACGGACCGGCGCGACTATGAGTACGGATCACGCCTCGGTGACGAGAGCTACGGCCCCGGCTTCGTAGAGGTCAACTACGAGCCGCTGCGCGAGTACGCCCCCGAGGTCATCGACTGCGGGCCGGGCCGGGCCACCCGCGCCAATGCGGCGACGCATGGTTGGCAGCACTTTCGCGGCCTGCCGGGATACCCGTGCGCCAGTTGGAGCGCCGAGCGCGGGAACCTGGTGGCGGAATACACCCACGACGCGGGCGGTCCGGTGGTGACCTTCTACCGGGCGACGCCCGCCGGGGTCGCTGCCGGCACGCTGATCGGTGCCCTCCTCGGCGCGCTGGCCGGCGCATTCGCCTTCCACGTACTGAGGAGCCGGCACCGTCCGATGCTGCTACGCGTGGCCGTACCGGCCGCGGTTGTCCTGCTCCCCGGCGCAGCGATCATCCTGTCAGTGCTCGTGCTCGGCGGGTACGAGGGTCCGACCCCGGTGTTCTGGACCGTCTGGCCCACCTTGGCCAGGCTCTTCTTCTCCTAGCTGCCGATTCCGATTCCGTAGACCGACAACTAGAACAGCCGGCCGTCGGCGAACAACAGCGGACGGATCAGGGGGAGACCGTGGACGTCCAGGACGGCAGCGAACGCCGTGGCCATGGCCGCATGCGCCTTGTCAGCGAGACGGCCAGCTGCAGGCAATTTGATGGCGGCTGCTGGCCCGGCGGGTTCAGCATGGCGCACATCAACAGGAACTCACCCGCTCGATCGGCACCACCAGGGCGACGCTGACTGCGAGCAACGCCCGTTGGAATGAGTCGATGGATTCGTCCGACATGGTTCCGAGGGCGCGAAGGCCACCAAGCTGAAGAGGCAGCCGAGAAGCACGGACAGGCCCAGCAGCACGGTCAAGAACATCGCCGTCACCACAGCCGCACGGGATCGCATAGACCGGAGGTTATGCATTCCGAGGTCACGGAGGCAGCACGACTGGGCGACAGAGGGGCGGTGGCCGATCAAAAGCCGGCCCTGAAATCTCGACAACGCCCGTTGCACCGGGCAGAGTAACCAGACCGTCGTAGCGGACGGCAGCTATCCTGCGGCCATGCCGAGCGCCCCGAAGCTCTCCAAGATCACCAGCGCCCTGGTCGCCGCGACAGGCCTAACCGCCTTGGCGTCCACGGGGCTGTACCCAACCGGCAAGTCCGTCTACGTCAATGACGTCTTGGTCTCCAGCCACCACAATCTGTGGGGTTTCGTGCACGGCAGTCTTATGGTGCTGGCTGCTGCCCTCGCCGTAATCGCCATCGTTGCCCATCGGCGTGGCAACCCGAAGCTCGGCGAGCGAAGCCTTGCCGCTGCTGCCGTTGCCTCAATTCCCGCTATCGTGCCTGCCCTCATCGGGCTCATCGCCTGGGCCAGGATGAAACAAGAAACCAACCGTTGACGAGCCGTGTGAGGGGCTCGGTAGCTGCTCGGTTGAACGCCATGCTGAGGATTGCCCGCCGGTCGGCGCTGACCCGCTCAATGTTCAACCAGGGCGTCTGGACGCCGACGATCCGCGCGGCGGCGAGGACCAGCCGGCCGCCGACGGCCCGGAAGCCGGCGACGGCCTGGAGACGGCATGATCATGGTTCAGCGGCCCGGTAAGCGACCTAAAGTGCAGGTCAGGGGCCATGCCATCACTATTTCCAGCGGAAGTGGACGAAGAGGCGGCCGAAGTTCTTCGAGTCCTTCTCGACCCGGTGGTAGAGCTGCTTGACGTCCTTCTGGTCGAGGAAGCGCAGCACCTTCTTCTTGAGCTGGCCGGAGCCCTTGCCGGGGATGATCTCCACCAGGGTCGCCTTCTTCGCCACCGCCTCGTTCATGATGTCGCGCAGGGCGCGGTCGATCTCGTAGCCCCTGTTGTAGATCTCGTGGAGATCGAGCTTGAGCTTCACGCCCGGCCCCCGTTGACCTTGGCCTCCACGCGGTGCAGCGCCGCGGTGTAGTCGGCGTTGGTCGAGTACATAGCCGCCGCGATGCGCAGGTACCGCAGCGCGTCGACGGGCCGGTTCAGCCGTTCCAGGGTGCGGCCCAGCACGTGGTGCGCGTAGTGGTCGCTCGGATCCCGGTCGATCAGCTCCCGCAGCTGCTCCTCGGCCCGGGTGAGCTGGGCCGACTGGAAGTACGCCCGGGCCAGCAGCTGCCGTACCGAGGAGTTGCCGGGCTCCGCCTCGACGATCGGCTCGAGCAGCCGGGCCGCCCCGGTCGGGTCACCCGCTTCGAAGAACATGGTCGCCCGCCGGTACTCCGCCAGAAGATCCACTCGACCCACCTCCCAGTGTCGCGCCGCCCTTTGTCAGACGCTGGCACAACAACCGCCGTACCGCGAGTGTTCCTGCATGGGAAGTTGCGCCTCAGGAGGTCGGGTCGTAGCGGCCGCCCACCAGCTCCCAGGCTCGGACCCCGCCGACGATGCCGGCCGTGTTCGGGACGACCACCACGTCGTCGCCCATCCGGGCCAACTGCTCCCGCCGGATCAGCCGCGAGTTGCCCCCGCCCAGATAGAGCCGGTCCCAGCGGAAGACCGGCCGCAGTCCCTCCACCATCTGCCGGATCCGCCGGGACCAGAACGCGTCGCCGAGGCGACGGCGCTCCACCTCCCCGATGTACGTGTCATAGGTGGTGTTCCAGCGCACCGGCGCGTGCGACAGCTCCAGGTGCGGGGCGAGCACTCCGCCGTCGAAGAGCGCACTGCCCAGCCCGGTGCCGAGGGTCAGCACCAGCTCGCACCCGGTCCCGGCGACCACGCCCGCGCCGTGCACCTCGGCGTCGTTGAGCACCAGCGCCGGGATCCCGAACGCCTCGGCCAGCGCGCTGCGCGCGTCGTACCCGGACCACTCGGCCACCAGCTGCGGATCGATCTTGCTGCGTGGGCCGGACCGGGTGACGTAGTGCGGGGTGGCCACCACCACACCGTGCCGGATCATGCCCGGCATCCCGACCGTGAGTCGGTCCGCCACCGGCAGCCGGCCGGCCAGCTCCAGCAGCGTCTTGACGAAGAACGACGGGGGCAGCGGGTACGGCGTCGGCACCCGCACCGGGCGGGCCCGCATCGTGCCGGCGGCGTCCAGCACGGAGGCCTTGATCCCGCCGCCACCACAGTCGATCGCCAGAGTGGTCACCACGGCAGTGAGTGTCTCTCAACGCGGTCGCCTCCAGCGCACCGGTAATCGAATCGGTCCCGGGCCGCCCCGGCGGTAGGCTCGATCACCTCATGAGCGCCACAATGATCGCCAAGGACCTCACCGCCGGCCACGGTGGCTCGTTGCTCTTCGCCGACCTGGACCTGGTCGTCGCCCCCGGCGATGTGGTCGGGCTGGTCGGGGTGAACGGCGCCGGCAAGTCGACGCTGCTGCGTACGCTCGCCGGGCTGCAGCCGCGGGAGCAGGGCTCGGTGGCGTTGAACCCGCCCACCGCCACCGTCGGCTACCTGCCGCAGGAGCCGGAGCGCCGGCCGGGCGAGACGGTCCGGGACTTCCTGGCCCGGCGTACCGGGGTGGCGGAGGCGCAGGCGGCGCTGGACGCGGCCACCGAGGCGCTCACCGCCGGCGTCGCGGGGGCCGACGACGCGTACGCCGTCGCTCTGGAGCGCTGGCTCGACCTCGGTGGCGCGGACCTCGACGAGCGGGCCGAGCAGGTGGCCGCCGAGCTGGGCCTGGGCGTCGACCTGGAGCACCCGATGACCGGCCTCTCCGGCGGGCAGGCGGCCCGGGCGGGGCTGGCCTCCCTGCTGCTCAGCCGGTACGACGTCTTCCTGCTCGACGAGCCCACCAACGACCTGGACCTGGCCGGGCTGGACCGGCTGGAGAAGTTCGTCACCGGGCTGCGCGCCGGAACGGTGCTGGTCAGCCACGACCGGGAGTTCCTCACCCGGACGGTGACCCGGGTGCTGGAGCTGGACCTGCACCAGCGGCAGGTCCGGCACTACGGCGGCGGCTACGCGGCGTACCTGGAGGAGCGGGAGGTGGCCCGCCGGCACGCCCGCGAGGAGTACGAGGAGTACGCCGATACCCGGACCGAGCTGGAGGCGCGGGCCCGGATGCAGCGGGCCTGGATGGAGAAGGGCGTGCGCAACGCCCGCCGCAAGGCAACCGACCCGGACAAGCACGTGAAGTACTTCCGCGGTCAGACCTCGGAGAAGCAGGCGGCGAAGGCCAAGCAGACCGAGCGGCTGATCGAACGGCTGGAGGTGGTCGAGGAGCCCCGCAAGGAGTGGGAGCTGCGGATGGAGATCGCCGCCGCACCCCGCGCCGGCGCGGTGGTGGCCTCGCTGCGGGGTGCCGTCGTACGTCGGGGCGGCTTCACCCTCGGTCCGGTGGATCTCCAGATCGACTGGGCCGACCGGGTGGCGATCACCGGGGCGAACGGCTCCGGCAAGAGCACCCTGCTCGCCGCGCTGCTGGGCCGACTGCCGCTCGACGAGGGCCACGCGGCGCTCGGCCCGGGCGTGGTGGTGGGCGAGGTCGACCAGGCCCGGGGGCTCTTCCTCGGCGACCAGCCCCTGCTGGACGTCTTCGGCGCCGCCGTACCGGAAATGAGCCCGGCGGACGTGCGGACGTTGCTGGCCAAGTTCGGCCTGCGCGCGGACCACGTGCTGCGGCCGGCGGCGACCCTTTCTCCCGGCGAGCGGACCCGGGCCGCCCTGGCCCTGCTACAGGGACGCGGCGTGAACCTGCTGGTGCTGGACGAGCCGACCAACCACCTGGACCTGCCGGCGATCGAGCAGTTGGAATCAGCCCTGGCCACGTACCCGGGCACCCTGCTGTTGGTGACCCACGACCGGCGGATGCTGGAGGCGGTGAGCGTCAACCGGCGACTGCGGGTGGACGCCGGACGGATCGCCGAAGACTGATCCGGGGAGCGGCGTCGCAACCGGTGGAGGCCGCACGAAAGGCGAAATCGCCGAGATCGAGGCATACCGGGCGACGATACGGGTATCGCGCGCCCGGAGGTGGCGCATGGTGACGATGGCGCAGTCCCCACCCTCGGGCGAGCGGCTCAGGATGGTCGACGGGTTCCTCGCCGAGGCGTGGGCCGACCTGGTCCGGCACGACGAGCGGCTGCGCCCGCTGGCCGTGGAGGTGCGCTTCGACCGGGGCGTCGCCCACCTGAGCGGCGAGGTCGCCGACCCGGCCGAGCTACGGCTCGTCCGGGACCTGGTGGGCCGCCTCGCCGGGGTGCTCGGCGTCTGGTGCCGGGTCACCGTCGCGGGCCGGGCACCCGTGGTGGTGGACCTGGGCTGCGGGGGGACCAAGCAGTGGCCGGGCAACCTGGGGCTGGACATCTACCCCGCGCCAGGGGTGAACGCGGTGGCCGACCTGTCCGGTTCGCTGCCGCTCGCCGACGATTCGGTGGACGTGTTCTTCGCGGTGCACATCATGGAGCACCTGATCGACTTCCTGCCGCTGTTCGACGAGTGCCACCGGGCGCTGCGGCCGGGGGGCGTGCTCCACGTGATGAGCCCCTGGTGGCGGCACGTGAACGCGGTCGCCGACCCGACCCACGTACGGCTGCTGGACGTGCAGACCTTCAAGGGCATCTGCGGTCAGCGCCCGCCCGGCACCCCGCGCTGGTATCCGCTGCACGTCGGCTGCGACGGCGCCTCGATCTTCGCCGACCTCACCCCGCTGCCACCCGACGCCCCGCCCCCACCCCCGTACCATCTGGCCCGCTTCTTCGACTGACCGTCAAGGGCGCGGCGAGCGGCAGGTCCCGGCGGACCTGCCGCTCACCCTTCGTGGGGTGGAGGTCACACAACGCCAGGTGCGTCAGTTCACCCTCGGGCGTTCGGTCCAACCTACGTATCGATCGGTTCGGAGGTCTTGCGCCCGCCTGGTGATTGATGAAAGTTTCCTACCGGCGGCGAACGCTCTGCGGCGAATCTTTACGGAGGTGCCCGGGATGTCCGCCGCCGCCCGTCACCTCCCGGCAGCCCAACGAAGGGACCGCACCGCATGAAGGCAACTCGGCTCAGCGCCGCCGGGCTGGCCGTGGCGCTGCTCGGCGCACTCGCCGCCAGCACCCCCGCGCGCGCCGCGGACACCGACACCACCACCGAATCCTCGACCACCTGCGCCACCGACCCGGCCACCACCAAGCGGCAGTTCCGGGCCATGTGGATCGCGTCGGTGACCAACATCGACTGGCCCAGCAAGGCGTCCCAGACCGCGCCGGACCAGGTCGCCAAGCAGAAGGCGGAGTACCTGGGCTGGCTGGACCTGGCCCAGCGGCTCAACCACAACGCCGTCGTGGTCCAGGTCCGCCCGACCGCCGACGCGTTCTGGCCGTCGCCGTACGAGCCGTGGTCGGAGTACCTGACCGGGGTACGCGGCAAGGACCCGGGCTGGGACCCGCTGGCCTTCCTCGTCGAGGAGTCGCACAAGCGGAACCTGGAGTTCCACGCCTGGCTCAACCCGTACCGGGTCTCGATGCCGGCCCCGGGCGCCGGCGCGGACCTGTCGAAGCTCGCGCCCAACCACCCGGCCCGGCAGCACCCGGACTGGGTGTTCGCGTACCCACCGGCCGGGGTGGCCGGCAGCCGGCTCTACTACAACCCCGGCGTCCCCGAGGTCCGCGAGTTCGTCGAGACCGCGATGATGGACGCGGTCAACCGGTACGACATCGACGGCGTGCACTTCGACGACTACTTCTACCCGTATCCGAGCGGCACGTACCAGTACCCCGACGACGCCACCTTCGCGCAGTACAACCGGGGCTTCACCGACCGGGCCGACTGGCGGCGGGACAACATCAACCTGCTGGTCCAGGAGATGAACGCCAAGATCAAGGCGGTCAAGCCGTGGGTGAAGTTCGGGGTCAGCCCGTTCGGCATCTGGCGCAACAAGTCGGCCGACCCGACCGGCTCGGACACCACCGGCTCGCAGTCGTACGACATCATCTCCGCCGACACCCGGAAGTGGATCAAGGAGGAGTGGATCGACTACGTGGTGCCGCAGCTCTACTGGTACATCGGCCAGTACCCGGCGGCCGACTACGCCCGGCTGGTGCCCTGGTGGGCCGAGCAGGTGCGCGGCACCAACGTGCAGCTATACATCGGCCAGGCCGACTACAAGAGCGGTGATTCGGCGTACGGGTCGTTCTGGATGAACCCGCGCGAGCTGTCGGACCACCTGACGCTGAACCGGTCGTACCCGGAGGTGCTCGGCAACGTGCACTTCTCCGCGGTGCAGGTGCGGGGGAACCGGCTCGGCGCCACCGACATCTACGCCGCCGAGCACTACTCCCGCCCGGCGCTGGTGCCGACGATGTCCCACCTCCCGGCACAGCGGCTGCTCGCCCCGGTCGTGACCGGCGCCGAGCGGCGTGACGGTGGCGTACGGCTGACCTGGCGGCAGCCGGCGAACGGCAAGGGTCCGTTCGGCACCGCCACCGCGTACGCGATCTACCGGTTCGACGGCAACGGCCACGTCGACTCGTGCGGCTTCGCCGACGCGGCCCACCTGGTCGGCACCGTGCGCGGCGCCGATGGCGACATCCAGTCCTGGGTGGACACCGACGCGACGGACGGGACGGCGTACACCTACCACGTGACCGCCCTCGACCGGGTCTGGAACGAGAGCCCGGCCAGCCCGGCGCGCTTCGTGCGCTGATGTACCTCGGATGCCCCCGGCCGCTCCGGCGACCGGGGGCCTCCGTCTCGCACGACGCGCTCGACGCCGAGGGCCAGCGCCGCAGCCTCCTCCAGAGCCAGCTCGCCGCCCTCGCCGTACGCCGCCTCGAACGCGGCGTCGCCCAGCTCCCGGCGCAGCTCCGCCTGCCGCTCCTGCCAGTACGGGCCGTAGATGCCGGGGGTGGCCCGCAGGTCCGCCCGGGTGGCCTGGGCCGCGCCGAACAGCCGGGCCGCGGTCACCCCGCCCCCATCCAGCGCGGACCGCACCGCGATCGCGTTCACCGTGTCGCAGGCCCCGCCCAGGTAGCCGTGGCTCATCCGGGAGCGCAGCGCCACCAGCAGATGCTCGTGCGCGGCCACCAGGTCGCCCCGGGCCAGCGCCACCATGCCGAGCAGCATGTCCACCGAGCGGCGGCCCCGCTCGACCGGCTGGGCCGCCTCGACCGGCCGGGCCGCGCCGAGCAGTTCGGCCGCCTCGTCCAGCGCGCCCCGGCGCCAGAGCAGCTCGGCCAGGTTGTACAGGGCGAGCACCGCGTCGGAGACCACGTCCTGCGCGTACGACCAGTCGATCACCTCGCGGCAGACCCGCTCCGCCTCGGCGAACTGTCCCATGTCGATCAGCGGTGCGGCCCGGCCGGCCAGCACCCGGGCGAGCAGGCCGAGGTCGCCGGCCTCCCGGGCGGCCGCCTCGGCCCGCTGCGAGTAGCGCAGCTCCTCGGCGAACTCACCGTCCGCGCCGGCGTGCAACGAGTGCATGTGGTACGCCGCCGCCAGCTCCGCCTCCGGGATCGTCTCGCCGTTCTCGGCGATCCGTCCGTACAACCGGAACAGCCAGAGCCGCCCCTCCCGGGCCAGCCCCCGCTCCCGCCACCACTGGTCGAGCCCGCCGGCCAGCCGGAGCCCCGGACGGGCGCTGCCGCCGGTGGCACACCAGCGCAGGGCGGCCCGCAGTTCCCCGGCGAGCGGGTCGAGCGCGTACAGGGACAGGGTGACCGGTCGGCCGTCCGGGCCCAGACGGGCGCGGTCCAGGGCGTGCTGGGACCAGGCGACGTGTCGGTCCCGGACGGTCCGCTCCTCGCCGGCCTCGATCAACCGACGGGCCGCGTACGCCCGGATCGGGTCGAGCATCCGGTAGGTGCTGCCCGAGGCGTGCGGCTCGGCCAGCACCATCGACTTGTCCACCAGCACGGAGAGCGGGTCGAGCGGATCGTCGTCGAGCAGCCACTGCACCGCCGTCAGGTCCACCGGCCCGGCGAAGACCGCCAGCCAGCGCAGCAGCCGGGCCGGGCGCGCCCCCAGCGTCCGGTACGACCAGGTGACCGTGGCCTGCATGGTCAGGTGCCGTTCGTGGGCCGACCGGCGTACCGGCTCCGGCTCGTCCCGCCCAGCGTCCAGCGTGTCCAGCATGTCATCGAGGCGCTCGGCGAGCTGCCCGGCCGAAAGCACCCGCAGCCGGGCCGCGGCCAGCTCGAGGGCCAGCGGCAACCCGTCCAGCCGGCGGACCACCCGGTGCAGGTCGGCCTGCTCGGCCGGGTCCGGCGGCCGGCCGCCCCGGGCCGCCGCGGTCCGCTCCAGCAGCAGCGCCACCGCGTCGCTCTCTCCCCCGTCCGGGCGTGGATCGTCCGAGAGCGGCGGAATCCGCCACACCACCTCGCCGGGCAGGCCGAACGACTCCCGGCTGGTGGCGATCACCCGGACGTCCCGGGCGCCGGCCAGCAGTCGGGAGATCGCCGCGGCCGAGGCGGCCGGCTGGGCGTCGCAGGTGTCCAGCACGATCAGCATCCGGCGGGTGGCCGCGTACTCGACCAGCGTGTCCGTCATCGGTCGGCCGGGCTCCGGGCGGAGCCCGAGCACCGCGGCGATCTCGAAGGCGACCAGGCCCGGATCGGTCACCGCGGCGATGTCGACGAACCACACCCCGTCCGGGTACGCCTCGACGATCCCGGTGGCCAGCTCGACCGCCAGCCGCGTCTTGCCGGTGCCGCCCGCGCCCAGCACGGTCACCAGGCGGTACGTCTCGATCAGCCGCTTCAGCTCGGCCCGTTCCACCGTCCGCCCGACGAACGAGGTGACCTGGGTGGGCAGGTTGTGCGCCACCGCGTCGGCGGTACGCGGTCGCGGGAAACGCCGCTCCAGGCCGGGTGCCACCAGCTGGAACAGCCGATCCCGGTCGTCGAAGCCGCGCAGCCGGTGCAGCCCGAGGTCCAACAGGGACGCCCCGTCCGGCAGCGGGTCGGCGTGCCGCGCTGTCGCCGCCGAGCAGAGCACCTGTCCACCGTGGGCGGCGGCGGCCACTCGGGCCGCCCGGTGCACCTCGGGGCTGGCGTACTCGCCGTCGCCGGGTTCGGCGTAGCCGGTGTGCAGGCCCATCCGGACCCGGGGCGTGGCCTCGGGCGTCGGCCAGTCGTGGTTGGCCAGCGCGCGTTGAGCGGTCAGACAGGCGGCGAGCGCCGCGGTCGCGTCGGGGAAGGCGAGGAAGAAGGAGTCGCCCTCGGTCAGCAGCTCCGCCCCGCCGGTGCCGGCCAACGTGTCACGCAGCAGGCGGCGGTGTTCCCGCAGCACCGGGCGGTAACCCGGACCGAGCAGCTGGGCCAGCCGCGTGGAGCCCTCGATGTCGGTGAAGACGAAGGTCACCCATCCGCTCGGGAGGTGGATCCGTGGCGACATGCGTGGAACCTCCGCCCCTGACGTCGCCTTCATGTTGCCCTATGGTCACGCCGTCACGCATCGTGAGAACGGCCGGGCAAATTCCGACTCAAGGTGGCAAAAGTTCACACCTGCGGCAAGGCATTACGACCGGCGAGAGAAATCGCCGGAGACGTCAGCAGCCGCAGGCGCCGCCGCAGCAGCCGCCTCCGGCCGGGGCGGACGCCCCACCGGCCGGACCGCCGCCCCGACCGGTGAGCGCGACGGTGGAGAGCAACTTCACGGTGTCGATGTGCCCCTGCGGGCAGGACGCCGGCTGGCTGGCCTCGGCCATCGGCCGGTTGACCTCGAAGGTGTCGCCGCAGGCGCGGCAGCGGAACTCGTACCGGGGCATGCCACCAGGGTACGGCCGGGCCGGACGCGACGACAGGCATGGGTGATACTCGACGGGTGGTGGACGGCAAGGAACAATCGACGGTTCGGCCCCTACGAATGGCCGCGCCGCCCGACGGCGGTGCCGGGCCGGCGCCGGTCCCCCGCCCCCGTCCGGCCGCCGAACCCGCCCCGGCCGGCGGCGTCGCGACCGCCCCGGAGCCGGCAGCGGCCACATCGGAGGCGGCCACGACCACGGCGGCCCCGCAGCCCGGCGTCGCCGCACCCCGGGCCACCCGGGGCTGGTTACGCCGCCCGAGCGGCCGGACCACCGTCGGCGGCCTCTTCCTGCTCGCCCTGGTCGCGGCCACCGCGGCGGCCGGAGCGGTGCTGGTGCCGGAGACCGTCGGCAGGCAGCGTCCGGCGGCCCTCGACGCCACCGAACCGACCGGCGCCGTGCCCGCGGACGGCGCGACGCCCGGGGCGACCGACACCCCCACCGGGATACCGGGGGCGACCGACCTGGCGACCGGGACGCCGCCGCCGGACGCCGGGCAACCGACCGGACCGGTCGTGGGGCCGGCCGGCCGGCCCGCCGACGCGCTGGCCGGATGGGCAACGGAGGTCAGCCAGAAGACCGGCATCCCGCTGGTCGCCGTGCAGGCGTACGGCTACGCCGAGCTGGTGCTCCGCGAGACGCACCGGAGCTGCCAGCTCAGCTGGACCACGCTCGCCGCGATCGGGTACGTCGAGTCCGGGCACGGTTCGGCCAACGGCGCCACCCTGCGGCCGGACGGCGTCGCCGCACCGGAGATCCGCGGCGATCCGCTCGACGGGCAGGGCGGCCGCCTGCGGGTCCTCGACACGGACCAGGGCCGGCTCGACGGCGACACCGTCTACGACCGGGCGATCGGGCCGATGCAGTTCATCCCGAGCACGTGGCAGGAGATCGGCGCGGACGCCGACAACGACGGCGTGCGGAATCCCCACAACATCAACGACGCGGCCCTGGCCGCCGGCCAGTACCTCTGCAAGGGCGGCCGGAACCTGACCGTTCCGGGTGACTGGTGGAGCGCCATCCTCTCCTACAACGACGTGCGCCGATACGCCCAGGACGTCTTCAACAAAGCGGACGAGTACGGCCGCCGAAGCGGTACGTGACGTGACCGGTCGCATACATTCGAGCACCGAACCCTTCCCCCGGGCAGCCGTTGCCGGCAAGCTAGACGGGTGATGGTGCGCGAGTGGGACCCTCGGAACGCGTCGTCCGCTGAGATCGCGTCGCTGCTGGACACGCTCAACGCGGTGCTGGCGGCCGACCTGCCGCAAGATCCGCCCTGGCGGGAGAACTCGCTGCGGGAATACCTCTCCGAGGTGATGTCCGGTGAGCGGCGGATCTCCTGGATCGCCCAGGCCGAGCCGGCCCCGGACGGCATGATCCTGGGGCACGTCAACGTGCTGCTCCTCGGCGGAATCGGGGTGCTGGAGGTGCTGGTGCACCCGGCGGCCCGGCGCACCGGCCTCGGCCGCGAGCTGGTCCGGGTGTCCGCTCGCCGGGTCTGGGACGAGGGCTTCCAGTCGATCGGCGTGGAGGTGGTGGGCGGCACTCCGGCCGTCGCGTTCTACGAGTCGCTCGGCTTCACCCGAGAATACGTCGAGACCCGCAGCGTGCTCGACCTGAACGCGGTGGACTGGCCGGCGCTGGCCGAGATGGCCACCGGCGTGGGTGCCGGTTACCACCTGGAGTTCTGCCCGGGCGGCCCGCCGGACGACCTGATCGAGGCGTACGCGCGGGCCAAGGCCGAGGTACGCGACGTCGACGACGGCGAGCTGCGGCCCAGCTCGTACGATCCGCAGCGGCTGCGGGACAGCCTGGACACGCTGCACCGGCGGGGCATGAAGCCGTACATCGTGTTGACCCTGCACGAGCAGAGCGGCGAGGTGGCCGGGCTGACCGAGGTGGTAGTGCCGGCGCAGCACCTGACCCGGGCCGACCAGTACGACACCATCGTCGTCCGCGACCATCGCGGCTACGGCATCGACCGGGCGATCAAGGCACGGATGCTGCTGGAGCTGCGCTCGGCCGAGCCGGAGCTGGCCGAGGTGCAGACCTGGAACGCGCAGGCCAACGAGGCCATGCTCAAGGTCAACGCGGAGCTGGGCTACCGACCCGACCGGGAGTGGTGCGAATACAGCGTCGACGTCGCCGAGCTGGTCCACCGCCTCGATCCCCCGCGCTGACCGGCTCGCCCCAACAGGCGCGGACCCGGGGGCCACGCGGCGACCGCCGAGGGCCCGGGAACGTCATGGCTCAGTAACGCCGGCGGAGCAACTGGGCCGCCTCGGCCGCCCAGTAGGTGAGGATGATCTGCGCGCCGGCGCGGCGGATCGAGGTGAGCGTCTCCAGCATCACCCGCTCCCGGTCGATCCAGCCGTTGGCGGCGGCCGCCTCGACCATCGCGTACTCGCCGGAGACCTGGTAGGCGGCGACCGGGACGTCCACCGCGGCCCGGACCGCCGACACCACGTCGAGGTACGGCAGCCCCGGCTTGACCATCACCATGTCGGCGCCCTCGGCGACGTCCAGCTCGACCTCGCGCAGGGACTCCCGCAGGTTCGCCGGGTCCTGCTGGTAGGCGCGCCGGTCCCCCTCCAACGCCGACTCCACCGCGTCCCGGAACGGGCCGAAGAACGCCGAGGCGTACTTCACCGCGTACGCGAGCACCGCCACGTCCTGGTGGCCGGCGGCGTCCAGTGCCCGGCGGACCACGCCGACCTGGCCGTCCATCATCCCGGACGGGCCGACCACGCCGACCCCGGCGTCGGCCTGGGCGACCGCCATCCGGGCGTACGCCTCCAGCGTTGCGTCGTTGTCCACCGCGCCGTCCGGGGTGAGCAGCCCGCAGTGCCCGTGCGAGGTGAACTCGTCCAGGCACAGGTCGCTCATCACCACGGTGGCGTCGCCCACCTCGGCGACGACGTCCCGGATCGCGACGTTGAGGATGCCGTCCGGGTCGAGGCCCCCTGACCCGGACTCGTCCCGCGTCGCCGGCACGCCGAAGAGCATGAGCCCGCCGACCCCGGCCTCGACCGCCTCGGCGGCGGCCTTGCGCAACGAGTCCCGGGAGTGCTGGAGCACGCCCGGGAGCGACGCGACGGCCCGCGGCTCGGTCAGCCCCTCCTTGACGAACATCGGCAGGACCAGATCGGCCGGGTCGACGCGGGTCTCGGAGACCAGCCGCCGCACGGCCGCGTTGCGGCGCAGCCGGCGGGGCCGGATCTCGGGGTACGGCATGGGAATCTCCCTACGACTACCGGAACCTCAGGGCGGTGGGCCCCTGCACCTTCGAGCCGCGGCGCTGCTTGGCCGGCATGGCGGCCAGCTTCTCGCGCAGCTCGACGGCGTAGGCGGCGAGCGCCTCCACCAGGTCGGGCACCGACGCGTGGGCCGGCTGCACGTCGACCCGCAGGCCGAACTCCGTCGCCGTCTCCGCGGTCTTGGGCCCGATGACGGCGACGACGGTACGCGCGTGCGGCTTCCCGGCGATACCGACGAGATTACGCACGGTCGAGGAGGACGTGAAGAGCACCGCGTCGAACCCGCCGGACTTGATCGCGTCCCGGATCTCGGCCGGCGGCGGGGCGGCCCGGACGGTCCGGTACGCGGTCACGTCGTCGACCTCCCAGCCCCGTTCGGTGAGCCCGGCGGCCAGGGTCTCGGTGGCGATGTCGGCGCGCGGCAGCAGCACCCGGCCGACCGGGTCGAGGATCTCGTCGTGCGGCGAGAACTCCGCCAGCAGGCCCTCCGAGGTCTGCTCGCCCGAGGGCACCAGCTCCGGCTGGATGCCGAACGCCCGGACGGCGTTCGCGGTGGCCTCGCCGATGCAGGCGATCTTGACGCCGCCGAAGTGGCGGGCGTCCAGGCCGTGCTCGGCGAACTTCTCCCAGACGGCCCGCACCGCGTTCACCGAGGTGAAGATCACCCAGGCGTAGCGGCCGTCGACCAGGCCCTTGATCGCCCGCTCCATCTGGGCGGGGGTACGCGGCGGCTCGACCGCGATGGTCGGCACCTCGCACGGGATCGCCCCGTACGCCCGCAGCCGGGCGCTCATCACGCCGGCCTGCTCCTTGGTCCGGGGTACGAGCACCTTCCAGCCGTACAGCGGCCGGTTCTCCCACCAGCTCAGCTTGCCGCGCTCGGAAACGCCCACCCCGATGGTGAGCACGACCCGGCCGGTGAAACCGAGTGCCGCCGCGACGAAGGAGTCCACGGTCGACGTGGTCGTGTACTGCGTCTCGCCGGTGCCGTCGCCGGTCACCCCGAC
Source organism: Micromonospora sp. SL1-18 (assembly GCF_047921505.1). Taxonomy (NCBI): domain Bacteria; kingdom Bacillati; phylum Actinomycetota; class Actinomycetes; order Micromonosporales; family Micromonosporaceae; genus Micromonospora; species Micromonospora sp. SL1-18. The sequence continues at coordinate 16,997 of NZ_JBLROA010000045.1, forward strand.
GCCGGTGGCGCCGTCCAACCCGGCGGACAGCAGGCCGTCCCGGATCGCGGCCAGGTCGCCGGCGTCCACGGCCAGGGCCAGCGAGCCCCGGCCGACGGCCGCGGCCAGCGCGTCGAAGTCCAGCGTGGTGACGTCCTCGACGTCGGCGGCGGTCCGCACCCCGGGCAGCGGCACGCCCGCGTAGGTGGCCACCCCCTCGGCCTGGCCGACGCCCGGGACCACCTCGAAGTGCGCGGCGGTACGCGCCACCGCCTGCACCTCCTTGACCACCGACTCGTGGCCGAACGGGTCACCGGCGACCAGGTGCACCGCGTTCTGCCCGGAGCGGGCCGCGGAGATCAGCACCTTCGCCACGTCCCCCGGTACACCCTCGGCCGGGCTGAACTGGGCGTCGGACTTGGCCTGGGCGCGGACGTGCTCGAGCAGCGACTCGGGGATCCCCCGGTCGTACACCACCTGGTCGGCGTCGACCAGGGCGTCGTGCGCCCGGCGGGTCAGCAGGCCCGGGTCGCCGGGACCGGCCCCGACGAACGCGACACGGCCTACGGGCTTACGGGTGCGGGTCATTCTGTGCTCCCAAATTGCTGGGTCCCCGGGCCGGTGTGTCCTTCTTGGCCGAGGATCGAGTCGGCGCCGAGTTCGAGGAGTTCGGCGGCGAGCGCCTTGCCGATCTCCGCCGCGTCGGCGGGCGTTCCGGTGCGGGACAGCCGGAGGTCACGGGTACCGTCCGGGCTGATCACCGCCCCGCGCAGGTAGATCTCCTGCACAACATCGCCCTCGCCGCTTGAGCCGGTTGGCTCGCCTTCGGCGACGACGCCGTAGGCGGCGACGGGCGCGCTGCACCCGGCCTCCAGGGTGGCCAGTAGTGCCCGCTCCGCGGTGACCGCGGCGCGGGACGATGCGTGGTCGAGCAAGGCGAGCAGCTCGACCATGTCCTGGTCGTCGATCCGGCACTCCACCGCCAGCGCGCCCTGCGCGGGCGCGGGCAGCATCAGCATCGGATCGAGCGTCTCGGTGATCACGTCGGTCCGGCCGAGGCGGGCGAGCCCGGCCCGGGCCAGAACGACGGCGTCGAGGTCGGCGTCCGGGCCGAGGGCCCGGCCGAGGCGGGTGTCCACGTTGCCCCTGATCGGGGCGACCTCCAGCTGCATCCCGAGCGCGTGCAGCTGGGCGATGCGGCGCAGCGCACCGGTGCCGACCCGGGCGCCGGGCGGCAGCTCGGCGAGCGTACGGCCGTCCCGGGCGACCAGCGCGTCGCGCGGGTCCTGCCGCGGCGGCACCGCCGCGATGTGCAGGCCGGGGGCGGCCGCGGTGGGCAGGTCCTTGTACGAGTGGACGGCGAAGTCGATGGCGCCGGCGGTCAACGCGTCCCGCAGCGCGGAGACGAAGACGCCGACGCCGAGCCGGTGCACCGGGGCGGAGGAACGGTCCCCCGCGGTCACCACCTCGACCAGCTCGACCTCACGGCCGGTGGCCTTGGTGAGGGCATCGGCGACGTGGCCGGACTGGGCCATCGCCAGGGCGCTGCCCCGGGTGCCGAGGCGCAGGGGGGCGGTCATCGGGCACCTCCGCTGGACGGAATGTCGGAGTCGGCCACCGGCACGTCCGCGACCTCGAACGACGGCCGGCCGGCCGAGTCGGTCTCCACCACGTCGAGCACGGTGTCGACCGGGGAGGTCTGCGGCACCTCCAGGTCGAACAGCTCGCGCAGCAGGGCCGCGTACTGGTCGCCGCCGGGCTCGGCGGCGAGCTGGCGGACCCGTACGGTCGGCTGGTGCAGCAGGCGCTGCACCACCCGGTGCACGGTGCGGGCGACCTCGGCGCGCTGGTCGTCGGTGAGGTCGGGGCGGCGCTGGGCCAGCCGGCTCAGCTCGGCCGTGACGACGTCGTCGGCGCGCCCGCGCAGGGCGGCCACGGTGGGCGCCACGTCGGCGCCGCGCAGCCAGCTGAGGAACGCGTCGACCTCGCCGGCGACGATCCGGGTCACCTCGACGGTGTCGGCGGCGGCGGGACCGCCGGCGAGGATCGCGGCCATCCGGTCGATGTCGATCACCTCGACGCCGGGCAGCTCGGCGACCCCCTCCCCGACGTCGCGCGGGACGGCCAGGTCGAGCAGGACCACCGGGCCCCGGCCGGCGTCCCGCCGGGCCAGCGCCCGGGTCACCACGTCGCGGGTGAGGACCGGTTCCGGGGCCGCGGTGGCGGCCACTACGATGTCCACTGTGGAGAGCGCGTCGACCAGCTCGGTCATCGGCACGGCGTTCGCGCCGTACGATTCGGCCAGCCGGATGGCCCGGTCGGCGCCGCGGTTGGTGACGCTGAGCGGCCCGGCACCCAGCCGGGAGAGGGTGGCCACGCCGAGTGAGCCCATCGCGCCGGCGCCCACCACCATGGCGGGTCGACCGGCCAGCTCGCCGTCGAGCAGCTCGGCGGCCAGGTCGAGGGCGGCTGTGACCACGCTCTGACCGGCCCGGTCGATGTTGGTCTCGGCGTGCGCGCGCTTGCCCACCCGCAGCGCCTGCTGCATGAGCTCGTGCAGCAGCCGGCCCGCGGAGTCGGCACCGCTGGCGTGGTGGTACGCGTCCCGGAGCTGGCCGAGGATCTGGGCCTCGCCGACCACCATCGAGTCCAGTCCGGCGGCGACCCGGAAGACATGGTCGACGGCGGCGGCGTCGTAGTGCACATAGAGGTGGTTGGCGAGCGCCGCCGGCGGGCAGCCGGCCTGCTCGGCCAGGACGGCGCAGATGTCGCCGAGGCCACCGTGGAAACCGGACACGACCGTGTAAACCTCCACCCGGTTGCAGGTGGAGACGAGCACGGCCTCGGCGACGTACGGCTGGGCGACCAGCCGGCCCAGGGTACGGGTGAGGTCGGCGGGCGGGACGGTCAGCCGCTCCAGCGTGGCGACCGGGGCGGTGCGGTAGGACGCGCCGACGGCGAGCAGTTTCACGTGCCGATCGCCTCCTGGGTGTCGGTGGCCGCGAGCCCGCCGGGCAGGGCGGTGAGGGCGGACCCGCCGGTGGCGGGGAGCGCGGTGAGCGACGCCTTGCGGTGCTCGTGGAAGGACAGGATCTGCAGCTCGATCGCGAGGTCGACCTTGCGCACGTCGACCCCCTCCGGAACCGAGAGTACGCACGGAGCGAAGTTGAGGATGCTCGTCACGCCGACCGCGACGAGTTGGTCGGCCACCGCCTGGGCGGCCGACGCCGGGGTGGCGATCAGACCTATCGAGATCGACTCGTCGACGGCCGCCCGGGGCAGTTCGTCGATGTGCCGGACGACCAGCCCGTTGATCTCCTCGCCGATCCGGGACGGATTCGCGTCGAAGAGCGCGGCGATCCGGAAGCCGCGGCTGGCGAAGCCGTCGTAGCCGGCCAGGGCGTGACCGAGGTTACCCACGCCGACCAGGGCGACCGACCGGCACTGGGTGAGGCCCAGCACCGACTCGATCTGGTCGATCAGCAGGGCGACGTCGTAGCCGACGCCCCTGGTCCCGTAGGAGCCGAGGTGAGAGAGGTCCTTGCGGAGCTTCGCCGAGTTGACCCCGGCGGCGTTGGCCAGCCCCTCGCTGGAGACCGTCTCGTCGCCGGCCTCGGCGAGGGCGTGCAGGGCCCGGAGGTATTCCGGGAGCCGCGCGACGGTCGCCTCGGGCAGGTCCGGGAGCGCCGGTACGGCACCGGCGCGGCCGGGCGCGCCTGGGTGACGGTGCTGACTCATGAGACTCCGTGCGGTGCGATCCTCGACCAGCGTCGGTGGCCGGCCGTTCCGGGACTCCCGCTGGCGACCGATGTTGCCGGCTGTGCTAGCAGGGCGCGTCGGAACTACAGAGTAGGCGCTTGTGAAGAGGTGCACAAATCGCGATCTTGCTGGCCCGCGACGCGCCTTCACCTGCCCCTCCATTCCACAAGATCGATAACCGCGCACCATCGGCGCCGCTCGGTGATTATTGCTCAATCCCGACTTCTCTGACCAATCGCACGCGCCTTGTCGAAGTGTGTCACGGAAGACGACGCCCGCGAGGTAGGGAAAACCCCACCCGAAGAGGCCTGTCCACGGGATGGGTCGGGCGCACGACGACCCATAGCCTCGGAACATGACCGCCGCACCCCTGGCCACCGGCACCACTTCCACCGCACCGGCACCGAGCTTCACCGGGCAGCTGCTCCGCGACTCCGGATACGTGCTCTTCGGCCTGCCACTGGCGCTGGTCGGCTTCGTGGTGGCGGTGGCGGGGATCGCACTCACCGCCGGACTGCTGGTCACCACACTCGGCCTGCCCGTGCTCGCCGGCACCCTGTACGCGGTCCGCGCCCTGGCCGATCTCGAACGGCTCCGGCTGCCCGCCGTGCTCCGCCAACCCCGGGTCCGCCCCGTCTACCTGGCGCCCGGGCCGAAAGCCGGTTACTGGCGCCGGATCCTGACGCCGATGCGCGACCCGCAGTCCTGGCTCGACCTGCTGCACGCCTTCGTCAAGCTGCTCGTGTCGCTGCCCACCTTCGTGGTGTTGCTGGTCTGGTGGGCGGTCGCCGTCGGCGGCACCCTCTACTTCACGTACGACTGGGCGATCCCGCACGGCCCCGGCCAGCAGGACCTCAGCGAGCTGCTCGGGATGGGCGTGGGGCCCGTCCCACGGATCGCGCTGAACACCTCGTTCGGGGTGTTCTGCCTGTTCACCCTGCCGCTGGTGGCCCGGGGCTGCGCCCGGATCCAGGCCGGTCTGGCCCGCTCCCTGCTGACCGGGGTGGCCGAGATGCGCCACCGCATCATCACGCTGGAGGAGCAGAAGCGGGCCGCCGCCTCCGCCGAGGCGTCCGCCCTGCGCCGGCTGGAGCGGGACATCCACGACGGCCCCCAGCAGCGGCTGGTCCGCCTCGCCATGGACCTCAGCCGAGCCCGCCAGCAGCTCGCCGTCGACCCCGAGGCGGCCCGGCGGACCCTGGACGAAGCGGTCGCCCAGACCCGGGAAACCCTCGACGAGCTGCGCGCCCTGTCCCGGGGCATCGCCCCACCGATCCTGGTCGACCGGGGCCTGCCGAGCGCCCTGGCCGCCCTCGCCGCCCGCGCGCTGGTTCCCACCGAACTGCTGGTCGACGACGACCTGGGGACGCCCGAGGGACGGCTGGAGCCGGCGGTGGAGACCACCGCGTACTTCGTGGTGGCCGAGGCGCTGACCAACGTCGCGAAACACAGCCGGGCCACCGCCTGCCGGGTGGAGGTGACCCGCCGGGTCGGCCGGCTGGAGATCAGTGTGGGCGACGACGGGGTGGGCGGCGCCCACCTGGCCAAGGGGCACGGCCTGAGCGGCATCGCCGACCGGGTCCGGGCCGCCGGCGGCGCGCTCGACGTGGCCAGCCCGGCCGGCGGCCCCACCGTGATCCGCGCCGAACTGCCCCGCTGACGGCGACCGGAGGGCGGGCCGATGGCGGAGGACGTGGTAGACACCGGACCCATGCGGGTGGTGATCGCGGACGACGCCGTACTGCTCCGGGAGGGGCTGGTGCGGCTGCTGACCGAGTCGGGACACGAGGTGGTGGCGGCCGTCGGCGACGGGGACGCCCTGGTCGAGGCGGTGGTGACGCACCGGCCGGACGTGTCGGTGGTGGACGTGCGGATGCCGCCCTCGCACACCGACGAGGGGCTACGGGCGGCCGTGGAGGCCCGCCAGCGGGTGCCGCGTACGCCGGTTCTGGTGCTCTCCCAGTACGTCGAGGTGTCGTACGCGGACGACCTGCTGGCCACCACCGGCGGGGCCGGCGGAGGCGGGATCGGCTACCTGCTGAAGGACCGGGTGGCCGCGATCGACGAGTTCCTGGCCGCGCTGAACCGGGTGGCCAGCGGCGGGACGGTGCTCGACCCGGAGGTGATCGGCCAGCTGCTGGTCCGGCGCCGGCGTGAGGACCCCCCTTGCCGCGCTGACCCCACGCGAGCGGGAGGTGCTCGCCCTGATGGCCGAGGGCCGTTCCAACACCGCGATCGCCCGGATCCTGGTGGTCAGCGACGGCGCGGTCGAGAAGCACGTCCGCAACATCTTCACCAAGCTCAACCTCCCCCAGGACGCCACGACCCACCACCGCCGCGTCCTGGCCGTCCTGACCCACCTCCGCGCCTAACCCCCTCCCGCACGCCCGGGCCGCCCGGCCCTGCGGAGAACCCCAGGTCAGGGGAGGGTGCGGGCGAGGGTGACCGCGTCGGTGAGGGTGTCGGCCACGGGGTGGCTGCTGGCGCGGAGGCGGGCGGGGTCGGAGAGGCCGCCGGTGTAGAGGACGCAGCGGGCGCCGACCGAGAGCGCCGCGTCGGCGTCGTCCAGCGAGTCGCCGATCAGCACCACCTCGTGGCCGCCGAGCCCCAGCTCGGCCAGGTGCTTCTCCAGCCACTCGGCCTTGCGCCCGCCGCCCACCGCGGCGCGCAGCCCGTCCACCCGGGTGAAGTGCGGGGTCAGCCCGTAGGTCTGGACCGTCGGCACCAGCTCGTCGTGGAACCACATGGACAGCAGCGACTGGCTGCCCGGCCAGGCGGCGATCGCGTCGGCCGCGTCGGCTGCGAGGGCGCAACTGGTCAGCCCGGCCCGGTACGCGTCGTGGAAGACCCGGTCGAGCCGGCCGAACGCCTCCTCGTCGATCGCCCGGCCCAGCATCTCGGCGTAGTAGGCGGCGATCGGCCGGCGGAACCGTACCCGGTGCTCTTCGGCGGTGACCACCGGACCGCCGGCGCTGGCGAAGGCGACGTTGGTGGCCCGCACCACCAGGTCGAGGTCGTCGAGCAGGGTGCCGTTCCAGTCCCACACCAGGTGGCCGCGCGTCGAAGTCATCGCTGCACGATAAGGGCCGGTCAGAGCTGCGGGGTGGTCAGGTCCCGCAGCAGGCGATCCTCCTCGACCCGCCAGTAGCCGTGTTCCTTGCCGTCGAGCAGCACCACCGGCAACCGGTCGCCGTACTCGCGCTCCAGCTCGATGTCGTCCGTGACGTCCTTCTCGAGCCAGCGATCGCCGGTGACCGCCACCACCCGGTCGAGCGCCACCTTCGCGTCCTCACACAGATGGCAGCCGGGCCGGGTGATCAGGGCGAGCCGGGCGTCACTGCTGGACATGGGGAACCTCCGTGCGGATCTGGGTCGGCGGCGCCGGTGCCGGTGCTGCCGCCGGGCGGGGCCAGGCTACGCCCACAGTGTCCGAGCAGCTCCTCCGCCGTCACCGGCACGCCGGCCGCCCGGCCGCGCCCGAAACCTTGCCGGCCCACGGCGACACGCCCGAGGGCAGTACGGAAATCGCATTGACCAGGAGTTCCATTCGGGACCGGTCGCGATGCGAAAGTCAACCACACACGACGGACAACCGGTCCGCCATCGGTGCGACGGGACGGGAAATACTTCCGCTCTGTGTAACGGACTTGCCACGCGAGGGTGACGTTGGCCCCTATCATCACTCGGGTCGGCTCACCCCATTTGCAGTGAGTCGACACCCCTCAGCCCGAGGAGGCCCCCGTGCCTGTGAGCGCATTGGACCAGCACCTCAAGGGGATCTGCCGCGCGTCGGCACGCCCCGGAACGGCCCTGCCCGGCCCGGGCGTACGCGGTCCCGCCGCGACGCCGCGACGGCCGGTGCCGCCGTGCCCCATGTGGATCGGGGAGGCCCGGTGACCACCTTCGGTTACGCGGAACGACCGGCCGGTGTGACCGGCCCGACCCAGCGAACACCGGTCAACGAGCGGGTGGAGTCCCGCGCCTCCGGCGAGGGGACGTCGGGCCTCGCGGTGCGGGGTGAGGGGGCGGCCCGGCGGGTCCGCAACCGCACGTACCACAACGAGGCGCCGCCGCGACCGGTGGTGCCCGGCGGCAACGCGAAGCCCGCCGCCAGCCGCCTGGGCACCCCGTCCCGGCCGGCCATGCCGACGCAGGGCCGGCGCGTCGGCGACAGCCCGGCGGCCACCGACCTGTCGGCCGGTGAGACCGCCGTACTGCCAGCGGTGCCCGCCGCCGAGACCGCCGTGCTGCCGGCGGTGCCCGCCGCCGACACGGCCATCCTGCCGGCGGTGCCCGCCGCCGCGACCCCGACCACGGGCTACCCGAGCCGCCCCGATCCGTCCGACCCCGCGACAGAGGTGTGGGCGCTGGTCGAACGGGCGCAGGCCGGCGAGGCCGAGGCGTTCGGCCTGATCTACGACCGGTACGTCGACACGGTCTTCCGTTTCGTCTACTTCCGGGTCGGCAACCGCCAGCTCGCCGAGGACCTCACCTCCGACACCTTCCTCCGGGCGCTCAAGCGAATCGGCAGCTTCACGTGGCAGGGGAGGGATCTGGGCGCCTGGCTGGTCACCATCGCCCGCAACCTGGTCGCCGACCACTTCAAGTCGGGGCGGTACCGGCTGGAGGTCACCACCGGCGACGTGCTCGACGCCGACCGCGAGGACCGGGGGCCCGAGGGCAGCCCGGAGGCGGCGGTGGTCGAGCACATCACCAACGTCGCGCTGCTCACCGCGGTGAAGAAGCTCAACCCGGAGCAGCAGGAATGCATCGTGCTCCGCTTCCTCCAGGGCTTCTCGGTGGCCGAGACGGCCCGCGCGATGGGCAAGAACGAGGGCGCCATCAAGGCGTTGCAGTATCGGGCGGTCCGGGCCCTGGCCCGGTTGCTGCCCGACGGCTTCCAGCCCTGACCAGCAACCTCCCGAACCCCCGCATGGCGGCCTGCGGGGGCCGCCCACGCGTGCCCCTCGACGCCAGTGACGACGATCACCCTTCGTGATTCGCCGCCGCGGCCCCCGTAACCGGCGACCGGCGCGGCCCGTTTCTCCGGGTGCGACCAGTGGTTGTCCCGGCGTCCCCCGGGCCACCCGGTCCGGCGGGAATGGTGGGCCGTCCTCGGTCGACCGTCACGTCACGCTGCCACCGGTCGCTGGTGAAGACGACGGCCGAGGCGGCCGTCGACCAGCGAGAGGGGGTGCCCGCGGTGGACAGCAACCTCTTCTCCCGTCGGCGTGCCGAGCGCTTCGCACAGCTCCTCGACGAGGCCAACGGCGGCCGACGGCACCACGTCCGTTCCCGGGCCGACGACGAACTCGCCGCGCTCGTCGCGGTGGGCCAGCAACTCGCCGCCGACCGGCCGGCCGTCGAGGTCGACGCGGAATTCCGCACCGGGCTACGCGCGATGCTGATCGCCACCGCAGAGCGGGAGGGCGTCGGTGCCCCGGCCAAGCCGGAGACCGCCGCGACGGGCACCGGCATACGCGGATCGCTGCTGCCGGCCGTGACCGGTCGACGCGCCCGTGCCCGGGGCGCGATCCTGGTCGGGGTGGCCGCCGGGGCGATCGCTCTCTCCGGCATCTCCGCCGCCAGCGAGAACGCGCTGCCCGGCGATGCCCTCTATGGCATGAAGCGCTCCACCGAGCGAGCCCAGCTCGCCCTGGCCAGTTCCGACCTCAGCCGGGGTCAGCTCTTCCTCGACTTCGCCCGTACCCGGCTCGACGAGGCGGCCACCGTGCGCGGCGACCGGATCGGCTTCAGCGTCGTCCTGGACGACATGGACGCCGACATCCGGCGGGGCGTACGCCTGCTGACCACTGTGGCCACCCAGCGCTCTGATCCGGCCGGACTGAACGCGATCGACGGGTTCCTCACCGGCCAGCGGCGGGCGGTCAGCGGGCTGCTCGACCGGGCCGACCACGTCGAGCGGGACCGCACCCACCGGTCACTGGCCCTTCTCGACGACGTGGCGAGCCGCGCTGCCGGGATCCGCGCCGCGATCGCGTGTGGACTGCCGGCACCGGTGGCCAGCGATGCTCTCGGCCCGACCCCGGACGCCTGCCCCGCCGACCGCTGACCGTCCACGGCGCACTTCCGGCCGCGCGGACAGCCGCCCGTCGCACACCACCGGATAGGCTCGCCGGTGGGGGAGGCACGCGGTCGTCGAGGGAGGAGGTCGCATGGCCCGGACCCGGAAGGTGACGGCCAGCACCGACGCTCGCGGCCACACCGCCGGCTGGTCGGAGACTCCGGAGGCGACGGTGGCGGCCTCGGCACCCGGTCCCACCACCACCGCCGCCTTCTTCGACGTGGACAACACGATGATGCAGGGCGCGTCGATCTACTGGTTCGCCCGGGGGCTGGCCGCCCGGAAGTACTTCACCACCGGCGACCTGGCCCGGTTCGCCTGGCAGCAGGCCAGGTTCCGGCTGTTCGCCACCGAGGACGCCGGCGACATGTCGCAGGCCAAGGAGGCCGCGCTCGCCTTCATCAACGGCTGGCGGGTCGAGGACGTGGAGCGGCTCGCCGAGGAGATCTTCGACGAGCTGATGGCCCCGCGGATCTGGGCCGGCACCCGCAGGCTGGCGCAGCGGCACCTGGACGCGGGTGAGCGGGTGTGGCTGGTCAGCGCCGCCCCGGTGGAGATCGGTCGGGTGATCGCGGCCCGGCTCGGGCTGACCGGGGCGATCGGTACCGTCGCCGAGGTGGTCGACGGGGCGTACACCGGCCGGCTGGCCGGCGACCTCATGCACGGCCCGGCCAAGGCCGAGGCGGTGGCCCAGCTCGCCGCGTTCGAGGGGCTGGACCTGGGCCGCTGCGCCGCCTACAGCGACTCTGCCAACGACCTGCCGATGCTCTCCGTCGTGGGTCACCCGGTGGCGGTCAACCCCGATCCGGCGCTGCTGCGGCAGGCCCGCCGACGCGGCTGGGGAATCCACGATTTCCGCACCGGGCGCCGGGTGGTCCGGATCGCCGTACCGTCGACCGCCGTCGCCGGGCTGCTCGCCGGCGCGGTCACCGCCGGCCTGGCCCTGCACCGCCGCCGCCACCGCGCCGGCTGACCGCCGCGCCTCCTCGACCGCCGCCCTGCCTCGTGGGAGGCGACAACTTCGGGGAACCTGCTGCTTCCCCGGCCGCAGGAGGCAGCAGGTTCCCAGCAGGTTCCCCGATGTTGCGCGGACCTTGGGCCGACGTGGGCGCAGCCCGTGCCGTATCGGGTTGGTCAGGGGCCGAACGGGTCGGGGCGGCGTTCGAGCAGCTTGTGCAGGGTCTGCTGGATGGTCTCCCGCACCTGGTCGGCGAGGTTGAACACGACCAGCGGGTCGTCCGCCGAGTCGCGCAGGTGCGCGGTGGGGATCGGTGGGCAGAACTCGATCAGCCACTTGCTGGGCAGCGGCACCATGCCCAGCGGCCCGAGCCAGGGGAACGTCGGCGTGATCGGGAAGTAGGGCAGCTTGAGCAGCCGGGCGAGCGGCTTGATGTCGGCGAGTATCGGATAGATCTCCTCGCCACCGACGATCGCCACCGGCACGATCGGCGTGCCGGTACGCAGGGCCGCCGAGACGAAGCCACCCCGACCGAACCGCTGGAGCTTGTAGCGGTCGGCGTAGAGCTTGCCGACCCCCTTGAACCCCTCCGGGAAGACGCCGACCAGCTCACCGTTGCCGAGCAGTCGTTCCGCGTCCGTGTTGCAGGCCACCGTGCCGCCGGTCTTGCGGGCGATCTCGGAGACCACCGGCATCCGGAAGACCAGGTCGGCGCCGAGCAGCCGCAGGTAGCGGTGCGCCGGGTGCTGGTCGTGCAGCACGGTGGACAGCACCAGCGCGTCCAACGCCACCGCGCCGGAGTGGTTGCCGACCACCAGGCCGGGCCCGGAGTCCGGCACGTGCTCCACGCCGCTGACCTCGGTGCGGAACCAGTCCCGGTAGAGCAGCCGGATCAGCGGGTGGAAGACCGCGTCGGTCAGGTCCGGGTCGAAGCCGAACTCGTCCACCTCGTAGTCGCCGGCGAGCCGCCGCCGCAGGAAGGCGAGACCCTTGGCGACCTTGCGGTCCCAGTGGTCCCCGGGCCGGTCCACCACCGCTGGCGCGGGCGGCGCGACCACGACGCCGGCCTCCGGCACCGCTGCCGGCTCTGTCCCCGGCTCCGCCACCGGTTCTGTCCCCGGCTCCGCTGCCGGCTCGTCAGCGGAGGTGTCCGGCTCGTCGGTCGGCGCCGGGTCGGCGGCGGCCGCCGAGGTGCGCCGGTGTCCGTTGCGCCGCGCCGGCTCCGCGTCCGGCCCCGGCACGGTCAGTGGTACGTCGTAACGGGCCACGCCCCGCTCGTCGGCCCCGCTCACGACCGCTCCCGTACGGCGGACCGGACCTGCCGGATGCCCTGCAGCACCAACTGCTCGGCGGCGGCGAGGTGGTCCCGGGTCACCACCACGCCGCCGTGGTGGGCACGGATGAAGTCGTCGAAGGCAGCGGCGGTCGAGCGGGGCGTGAAGTCGAACTCCCGCTCGAGGCTGGTGGTGTCCACCACCCGGCCGTGCACGAAGAGGTCGACCTGGTCCAACCCGTAGCGGCCGAAGCCCAGGCTGCGGGCGATGGCGACGGCTCCGGAAAGCCCCGGCTCCAGCACCGGTACGGCCACCCGGCCCGCCCGACGGATCGCCTGCGACAGCGAGAGCACCCCCGGACCGGCGACGTTGTACGTCCCCGGATGCTCCTCGGCGACCGAGCGGTGCAACACCTCCAGGGCGTCGTCGAAGTGGACGAACTGGAGCCGCGGGTCGCGCCCGAAGACGGTGGGCACCACCGGCTGCGAGAAGTAGCGGGTCAGCGTGGTGTCCGCGGTGGAGCCGATGAACGGCGCGAAGCGCAGCACGGTCGCGGTGACGTCGGGCCGGCGGCGGCGGAACCCGCGGACGTACCCCTCGATGTCGAGGATGTCCCGGCCGAAACCGCCGCGCGGCACCTCGCGCGGCTCGGTCTCCTCGGTGAAGACGGCAGGGTCGCGGAACGACACCCCGTACGCGGCGGTCGAGGACCGGACCACCAGCTTGCGCAGCCGCGGCGCCCGCTGGCAGGCGGCGAGCAGCTGCATGGTGCCGATGACGTTCTGTTCCTTCATCGCCGCCCGGCCGCCGTGCTGCGGGTCGGGTGCGGTGACCAGCGCCAGGTGCACCACCGCGTCGACGTCGAGGTCGATGAGCAGGCCGCCGAGCGAGTCGACGTCGAGGCGGACCCGCTCGATCCCGTCGAGCAGATCGGTGAACTCGGGGACGGGCGCCGCCGGGTCGACCCCGATGACGCGCTCGATGCGCGGGTCGGCGGCGAGGCGGGCGGCGACGTGCGCGCCGAGGTAGCGGCCGACCCCGGTCACGACGACAACCCCCGGAGCACCGGAGGTGCCACCGGGGGTCATGTCGTGCGCCTTGCCCGGCAAGCGGGATCGAGCCGGGACGTCCACGGCCTGATCACCTGTGCCTCCGAGGGTCGACAGTTGGCAAGTGATGCCGGGTGCCGGGCCGGAGCCCGGCCCCGGTCACTTGCCGAGACGGCGACGCTGGACGCGGGTCTTGCGCAGCAGCTTGCGGTGCTTCTTCTTAGCCATGCGCTTGCGGCGCTTCTTGACCACCGAGCCCATACGACAGCCTTTCGATGCAACGTGCGGGGCGGACCAGGTGACACCACCGCGGGTGGCGCCGGTGACCGCTTGCGGACAACGGACCGGACCAGCGTGGCGGGCAGGGCGCACCGGCGTGCGGTCACGATCGGGGTCCAGGGTAGCGGGAGCGTGTCAGCAGGACCAACGCGCCCCCGTCGATGCCCGTTACGTCGCACTCGACGGCCTGGCCGGCGGCGTGTCAGGCGGTCTCCTGAAACGCGCCCCGCAGGTACTCGTGCACGGCGTGCTCAGGCACCCGGAACGATCGGCCGACCCGTACCGCGGTCAACTCACCGCTGTGCACGAGGCGATAGACCGTCATCTTGGACACCCGCATCACCGTCGCCACCTCGGCGACGGTCAAGAACCTGACATCCGACAGTCGACCGTCGGACTGCGACCCGGCCATGGCTCACCAACCCAATCCCATGCCCGGCGCGTGCCGCCGGGCGGGTTGCTCCCGTCGCGACGAGCGACGCGCGTGTTACCAGTACGGTAGCGGGGCGGCTGTGACCGGCGCGATCCCTTCTTGCGTTTGATCATGGATCGGCCACCGTTTCCCCGCTGTTGACCTGGCGTTTTCCACCCGTAAGGGCGCCACGTCCGGTTCCGGGTGCGTGCCCGCACAGCGGCCGGTCGGTGCGTCACTCGGCCCGCAGCGCCACCACTGGGTCGAGCCGACCGGCCCGCTGCGCCGGGACCACCCCGAAGACGATGCCGACCGCGGCCGAGACGCCGAAGGCAAGCGCCAGCGACCACCAGGTGATCGCGGCCGGGATCGGCGAGACCGCGTCGACCAGCAGCGCGGTACCCACCCCGAGCGCCATCCCGGTCAGCCCGCCGAGCGAGGTGAGCAGCACCGCCTCCAGCAGGAACTGCACCCCGATGTCCCGGGGCCGGGCGCCAACCGCCTTGCGCAGGCCGATCTCGCGGGTCCGCTCGCGTACCGACACGAGCATGATGTTGGAGACCCCCACCCCGCCGACCAGCAGCGAGATGCCGGCGATCGCGGCCAGTACGCCGGTGAGCACCCCGAGGATGTCGCCGAGCACGCCGAGGATCTGCTGCTGGGTCACGGCGCTGAACTCGGTGTCCGGGTGCCGGCGGGACAGCTCCGCGACGATCCGCTCACCGAGTTGCTCGATCCCCTCCCGGTCGGGAGCCTTGACCGCGATGCCGTCGATCCGCTGGGTGCCCCAGAGCCGCTGGGCGGCGGTGACCGGTATGTGCACCTCGTCGTCCCGGTCCACGCCGAGGCTCTGGCCGAGCGGGGCGAAGACTCCGACCACCCGGAACCGGACCCCGGACAGGGCGAGCTGCTGGCCGAGCGGGTCCCGGTCGGGGAAGAGCGCCCGGGCCACGGACGCCCCGAGCACCGCGACCCGCCGGCTGGTGTCCACGTCGGCCCCGCTGAGGTAGCGGCCCCGGGCCAGCGAGCGGGTGAAGACCGCCGGGGTGGTCTCCAGCACGCCCTGGACGGTGCTGAAGTCGGAGCGGGTGCCGGCGCGGACGGTCGCGCCGGAGGTGACGGTGACGGCCACCCGTCCCGGGTCGCCCACCACCCGGGAGACCGCGTCCACGTCCTTCAGATCCAGCGGGGAGACCACCGGGGCGGTGCCGACCTCGAGCTTCCCGGGGACCACCAGGAGCAGGTTGGAGCCGAGGCCCTCCACCTGCTGCTCGACCTTCTGCTTGGTGCCGGTGCCGATGGCCACCAGCAGTACCACCGAGGCAACCCCGATGATCACCCCGAGCATGGTCAGCGCGCTGCGCATCCGGTTGGCCCGCAGCGCGTCCGACGCCACCCGCCAGGCCTCGGTGATCCTCACGACCCGCCCCCGGACGGGCACCCCGGGCCGCTGACGTACGCGGACCGGGGCCCCGCGCTGGGAGCGTCGTCCAGTGTCGCAGGTCCACCCACAGCGCCGGACAGCGGTCGATCATGATCGGTGTCGGACCAGATCAGGCCGTCGCGTACGGCGATCCGCCGGCGTGCCCGGGCCGCCACATCCTGGTCGTGGGTCACCATCACCAGGGCCACCCCGGACTCGGCGTTCAGCCGTTCGAGCAGCTCCAGCACCGCCTCGCCGGTGGCGGTGTCCAGGTTGCCGGTGGGCTCGTCGGCGAGCAGCACCGCCGGGTCGGTGACCAGGGCACGGGCGATGGCCACCCGCTGCTGCTCACCGCCGGAGAGCTGGTTGGGCCGGTGGTCGAGCCGGTGCCCGAGCCCGACCCGGCCGAGCATCGCCGCCGCGTGTTCCCGCCGCTGCCGTGCCCCGATCCCCCGGTAGACCAGCGGCAGCGCGACGTTGTCCACCGCGGACGTCCGGGGCAGCAGGTGGAACGCCTGGAAGACGAAGCCGATGGTCGCGTTGCGCAGCGTCGCCAGCTCGGGCGCGGTGAGCGTGGCCACGTCCCGGCCGCCGATCACCAGCCGGCCGCCGGTCGGCCGGTCCAGCCCGCCGAGCAGGTGCATCAGGGTGGACTTGCCCGAGCCGGAGGGCCCGATCACCGCCACGTGCTCGCCGGGGGCGATGGTGAGCGACACGCCGCGCAGGGCGGGCACGGACACGCCGTCCAGCTCGTACGTCCGGGACACGTCGACCGCCTCGATCGCCGGCACCCCGGCCGGCAGGATCATTTCAGTTCCTGCCCGTCGCGGACCCGGTCGGTGCCGCGCACCACGATCCGGTCGCCGGCCTGCACCCCGCTGACGATCTGCACCAGGTCCTGGCCCTGCACGCCGACCGTCACCGGCACCCGGTCGACCTTCCCGTCCCGCAGGACCCACACCGCGTCCCGGCCGTCGGCGGAGAAGAGCGCCGTGGCGGGTACGGCCACCGCGTCGGCGGCCTCGCGTACCCGGAGGTGGACCACGGCGTTCATGCCGGGGCGGGGAGCCGGGGCGGGTTCGCCCTCGCCCAGCCGCCCGGTGCCGAGGCTGAGGCGGACCCGATAGGTGACGCCGCCGCGGGCGGAGCTGGTGGGCAGCACGTCCACCGAGCGGACCGTGGCGTCGTAGCTCGCGCCGGTCACCGCGTCCAGCTCCACCGAGGCGGGCAGGCCGACCCGGACCAGCAGCACGTCGGTCTCGTCGACCTCGGCGAGCAGGCCGAGTTCGCCGAGGTCCACGATGGTGAGCACGGGGGTACCGGCGGTGACCCGGCCGCCCGCCGGCACCGCGTCGTCCACCCCGGGCGGCGGGCCGCCCTGTGCGCCGGCACCGAGGGCCGACGGGCCGAGTCCCGCCGCGCCGCCGCCCGCCGCGCCGAGCAGGTTCGTGAGGTCGGTCGGGGCGGTTCGGGTGCCGCCCGGCTGCACCACCCCGGCGATCGGGGCGCGCAGGGTCAACGCGTCGACGGTCGCCTTCGCCAGGTCGTACGCCTGCTGTGCCTGGAGGCGCTGCGCGGTCGACAGCGCGCCGACAGCGCTGTTCAGCCCGGCCACCCCGCGCTGCACGGCGGCGACCGCCCGGTCGGCGGCGCGGGCGGCGGACTCGTACTGCTGCTGCGCCGAATCGACCTGGAGCAGCAGCGCGGACCGCAACTGGGGGTCGGCGATCTTCCCGGCGGCCTGGCGCGCGGCGTCGAACGCCTCGGCGGCGGCCTGGTCCGTGCCGCGCCGGTGCCCGCTCAGGTCGCCCACGCCGACGCCCCGGCCGGCCCGCTTGGCCGCGCGCAGCGCTTCGCGGGCCTGCTTCAGCCGGTCCTGCGCGGACGGCGAGTCGATCACGGCGAGCACCTGACCTCGGGCGACCCGCTGACCGGGCTGGACCCGCAGGCTGGCCAGCGTGCCGTCGGCGGGCGCGGTGAGGGTGGCGGCGGCCCGGGCGCTCACGGTGGCCGGCGCGTCGATCACCTCCACGACTTCGGAGCGGCCCACCTGGGCCAGGGTGACACCAGACTTGTCGTCCGCGCAGGAGGCGGCGGTGGTGCCGGTCAGGGCGACGACGGCGAGGAACGCGGTGAGCAGGCGGGGGCGGGTGGCCGCGGGCAGTCGCGGCGGGTGGGGGCGGGCCACCCGGCCCATGCTACGACCCGTCGACCACGACCGACCCGACGGTAACGGGCCGCCTGTTCAGCCGGCGACCGCGCGGAGGTAGTCGACGCAGTCGTCGTGCAGAGCGGGCCAGGGGTCGCCGAACACCTGGTCGGCGGCGTCGTCCAGGGACCGGTGCTCGTGCACCACGGTCCGGAAGAAGTCGAGCATCCGCTGCTCGCCGTACCGGTCGACCAGGTGGCGTACGGCCAGGTAGCCGACGCCGTAGGCGCCGCCGACCCGGTCGTCGGCCGCGTCGTCGGCGGGCGTCAGGGAGTCGAGCCGGCCGTCCCATCCCCCGCGGACGAGCTTCCGCACCTCGGCCAGGCCCTCGTAGCGGTTCATCGGCTGGCCGTCCGCGCCCGCGTACTCGGCCAGCCCCTCCACCAGCCACCAGTTGGACCGGTCGGAATAGCCCCCGTCGGGCAGCGACGCGGCGTGGGTCAGCTCGTGCCGGAGCAGCTCGTCCACTCCGCTCGGGGTGACGCTCCGCGCGTTCAGCACCACGTCGTAGTGTCCGCCGCCGACGTCGACCGCGTACCCGGCCGTCCACTTCGGTCGGCCGCCGCCGTACCAGCGCTGCCACTCGGCCTGCCCGGCGTAGAAGACGAGGTAGCGGTCCGGCGGGGTGCCGGTGACCGCGTACCGGTCGGCGACCTGGGCGGCGGCGTCGGCCTGGGCGAGCAGCCCGGGAAGCTTGGCCCGCAGCGCGGGCGTGGTGGCCACGAGGGTCCGCTTCCCCACCGCCACGGCCAGGTTGCTCACCTCCCAGGGCCGGGCCCCGGCCGACGTCACCCGGGACTCCTCGACGGCGACCAGCCGGGGCTCCGCCCCGACCAGCCGCCACCGGGTGCCCATCGCCACCGTGCTCGGCGTGCAGTCCGGCACCACGAAGCAGTAACCGACGGTCACCGTCAGCCGCCACTCCCCCGGTCGCCCGTCCACCGCCGTCGGCACGTCGTCCGCCTCCGGCCGCCATACCGTGACCCGGAGCGCCCGCAGCGCGGTGTACCGGCGGGTGAGGGCGGGGCGGGCGGCCGGCTCGGCGACGGCGAGGAAGCCGGCCGGGTCGCCGCCGAGCAGCGCGGTGGCCTGGCGGTCGAGCTGCGCCGTCATCCGCGCGCCGAGGCGCCGCGCCGCCGCCGTGGCCGCGTCGTCCTTCCGGCCCGCCGCCGGCCGCCCGGCCGCATCCCCCACCAACCCGAGCAGGAGTACGCCGGGAACACCGCACGCCACCAGCGCGAGCACCAGTGCCAGCGCGGTCCAGAGCGGCCAACGCCGGCGGGGACGCGACGCTGCGCCGCTCGGCGCGGCGGGCTCGTCGGCTGCGGGTGGGCGGGCCGGTTGTTCTCGGCTGCTTCCCGCCGGGCCGGGGGCCTGCTCGTCACCGTCGGTCACCGGCGAAGGGTACGACCAATCGGGTGATCCGGCCAGAGCCCACCTGGACGGGCCGGTCGACGACGACCTGGTCGACAGACTGGAACGGGCCGGCGGGACCAGGGTCTCCGCCGGCCCGTACTGGGACCGCTGGGGGGTGACGTTCGCCGACCCGGACGGCTACCGCCTGGTGCTGAGCACCCGGGCCTGGTCGAACGGCTGAGTCACTTCTTGGAGACGAGCGCGCGGCCGAAGAACATCAGGTTGGCCGGGCGCTCGGCCAGGCGGCGCATCAGGTAGCCGTACCACTGGTCGCCGTAGGGGACGTAGGTGCGCACCGTGTACCCCTCGCCGACCAGCCGCTTCTGCTCCTCCGGGCGGATGCCGTACAGCATCTGGAACTCGAAGCGGTCCGGGTCGCGGTCGAACCAGCGGGCCCGGTCCTCGCCGATGGCGATCAGGCGCGGGTCGTGGGTGGCCAGCATCGGGTGGCCGTCGCCGGACATCAGCACGTTCATGCAGCGCACGTACGACTTGTCCACCTCAACGGCGGACTGGAACGCCACGGACTCCGGCTCCTTGTACGCGCCCTTGCAGAGCCGTACCCGGGATCCGGCACCGGTCAACTCCCGGCAGTCCGACTCGGTACGCCGCAGGTACGCCTGGAGCACCGCGCCGGTCGACGGGTGGTCCTTGCGCAGCTTGGCCAGGATGTCCAGCGTCGAGTCGGTGGTGGTGTGGTCCTCCATGTCCAGGGTCACCGTGCTGCCCGCCGCGTCCGCCGCCGCGCAGATCGCCCGCGCGTTGTCGTACGCGAGCTGCTCGTCGAACATCTGGCCGAGCGCGGAGAGCTTCACGCTGACCTCGGCGGCCGGGGTGAGCCCCGCGGCGGCGAGCAGCCGCAGCAGCTTGAGGTATTCGTCCCGGGTGGCGTTCGCCTGCTCCGGGGTGACGGTGTCCTCACCGAGGTTGTCAAGGGTGACCACGAGGCCGTCGGCGACGAGCTCGCGGGTCGCGCGCAGCGCGTCGTCGGTGCCGGTGCCGGCGACGAACCGGCGGACGACGTCCCGGGTGAACGGGGCCGTCGCGACGAGCCGCTCGACCTGGGATGACCGGGCGGCGGCGAGGATGACGGAACGGAGCATGGGCCGAGCGTAACGCCCGTCCGCCGACCCACGCCGGGCGCGGCGGCCAACGTCACGCTCCATCCCGTACAAGGGAAAAGGAAGAACCCATAGCGGCTCACGAACGCCTCCTCCTTGCAGCCGGGTGGCTGGCGCGGATGGGCTACAACGAGCACGTGGAACGACACCCTCGACGCCGGTTCCGGTCGGCCACCGTGCAGCTCGGCGCGCTGACCGCGCTGGCGCTCACCCTCACCGCCTGCAACAACGATGATGACGACTGTGCCCGTGGCGCGGCCGGGGGCGGCGGCGACACGGTCGCGCTGGCCCTCCGGGTTCCCGGTCCGGCCGCCGCCCGGGACAAGCCCGCGCCGGTCGCCGCGCTGCCCGAACGGGGCGGCTTCGGCACCCACCTCGCCTCGTGCGGCGGCTGATGTGCGGCGCGAGGCGAGCACCGAGCGCCCCGACTGGGACGCCACCATCCGCTCCCAGGGCCTGGTGTACGTCGACACCGAGCTGCCCGACGGCGGGGTGATGTCGTACTGGGACGAGACCGCCGCGTACGCCTTCGAGCTGGACGAGGTGCTCCGGCTGGAGGAGGCGACCGAGGAACTGCACCGGATGGCGGTGGCCGCCGCCGAGCACGTGGTGGCCCGCAACCGGTACGCCGAGTTCGGCATCCCCGCCTGGGCCGCCGAGGCGGTTGCCCGGTCGCTGCGCGAGGCCCCGCCGACCCTCTACGGCCGCTTCGACCTCTGGTACGACGGCAGCTGGCCGCCGAAGCTGCTGGAGTACAACGCCGACACCCCGACCGCGCTGGTCGAGGCGAGCATCGTGCAGTGGTACTGGCTGGAGCACACCCGGCCCGCGGCGGACCAGTGGAACAGCCTGCACGAGCGACTGGTCGGGGCGTGGGCGAAGATCGACGCCGGCCTGCATGACCGGCGGGTGCACGTGGTCTGGTCCGACGAGGAGGAGTCGGGCGAGGACCAGATCACCGCCGGCTATCTGGCCGAGACGGCCCGTCAGGCCGGGCTGGACGTCACCCTCATGCCGATCCAGGAAATCGGCTGGGACGGGCGGCGCTTCGTGGACGCCGCGGACCGGCCGATCAACACCTGCTTCAAGCTCTATCCCTGGGAGTGGATGCTGGCCGAGCCGTACGGGCCGCCGGCGCTGGCACCGGGCACCCCGACGACCTGGATCGAGCCGGCCTGGAAACTGCTGCTGTCGAACAAGGCGCTGCTGGCGATGCTCTGGGAGCTGTACCCGGGCCACGACTACCTGCTGCCGGCGTACCTGGACTCGCCGCGCGGGATGACCGAGTACGTGGCGAAGCCACTGCTCGGCCGGGAGGGAGCTTCGGTACGTATCGTCACCGCTGGCACCGAGATCGCCAATCCGGGGAGTTATGGCGACGAGGGCTTCTGTTACCAGGAGTTCCGGGCGTTGCCCGAATTCGCCGGGCACCACATGGTGCTGGGCAGTTGGATCATCGACGGCGAATCCGCCGGCGCCGGTGTACGGGAGAGCGCGAGCCTCATCACGGACGGTTATGCGCGGTTTCTCCCCCACTACATCGACGCGCCGCGGAGCGCGTGAGTCGTCTACCGTTGGTGTCGTGAACTTCGACGCGTACGCCCGGACCGGCGTTGACCTCGTCAACGCCCGCCTGGACGACCTCGACGACCTGCGGGCCCTCATTCCCGACGACAACGCCTGGATGCGCGAAGAGGTCGCGGACCGGGACCTGGCAATCTTCCGGCGAGCGCAGAAGCGCCTGCGCGACGTCTTCGAGTACGGCACCTCGGGGCGGGACGCCGAGGCCGTGGCGGAGCTGAACGCGCTGCTGGAGGCGTTCCCGGTGCAGCCGCGCATCTCCGGCCACGACTCCAGCGACTGGCACATGCACGTGACCAGCCGGGGCGCCTCGGTCTCGTCGGAATACCTGGCCGGCGCGGTCTGGGGCCTGTCGGTCTGGCTCTGCGAGTACGGCAGCGCCCGGTTCGGCGTCTGCGCCGACGAGCGCTGCGGCAACGTCTACCTGGACACGTCCTCGAACTGCTGTCGGCGGTTCTGCTCGGAGCGCTGCGCCACCCGCTCCCACGTGGCCGCGCACCGGGCCCGAAAGCGCGCCGCGGTCGGCGACCAACTCCCGGTCCCCGCCCAGCCCGAACCCCTCACGCCGGTCAGCTGACCACCCCGCCTCGCCCGCTGGAGCCGGCGGGCGGGGGCCGGCGCGGTCAGGCGTCGACCGGGGAGGGGGCGGTGAGGTTGGCGCGGGCGAACTCAAGGGCCTCGCGGAGGTCAGCCTCGCGGACCGCGCGGCTCTTCGCGCCCCGGGTGGTCACCTCCACCGCGACCGAGCCGGTGAAGCCCCGGCCGGCCAGCGAACGGAGCAGCTCCGCGCAGGGCTGGCCGCCGCGCCCGGGCACCAGGTGCTCGTCGCGCCCCTCGCCGGTGCCGTCGCCCAGGTGCACGTGCGCCAGGGCGGACCCCATCCGGTCGGCCATCGCCAGCGCGTCGGTGTGCGAGGCCGCGCAGTGCGACAGGTCCAGCGTGTACGAGGCGTAGCCGGTGTCGGTCGGATCCCAGCCGGGCACGTACGGGACGAACTGCCGGCCGGCCATCCGCACCGGGTACATGTTCTCCACCGCGAAACGCAGCCCGCCGAACTGGCCGGCGATCTGGTCAAGGCCCTCGGCGAAGTTGCGCGCGTAGTCCCGCTGCCAGGTGAACGGCGGGTGCACCACCACCGTCGGGGCCTCCAACGTCTCGGCCAGCTCGGCGGCCTTGCGCAGCCGCTCCCACGGGTCGGAGCTCCACACCCGCTGGGTGACCAGCAGGCAGGGCGCGTGCACCGAGAGGACCGGGACGCCGTAGTGGTCGGCCAGGCCGCGCAACGCGCCCGGGTCCTGGCTCACCACGTCGGTCCAGACCATCACCTCGACGCCGTCGTACCCGAGCGCCGAGGCCATCTGGAACGCCGCCGCGGTCCGCTCTGGGAAGACCGAGGAACTGGACAGGAGCACCGGGACGCGGGTAGTCACACCCCTCAGGGTAGCCGCCCCCGTCACCGGGCATTGGGACGAGCAGCCGCAAAGCGCCCAGACCGACCTCTCGTGATCACATCGGCGCGAGCTGATCAAGCCGGCAGAGGATGACCCCCTCCCGCAGCGCCCACGGGCAGATGTCCAGGCGGTCCACATCGAGCCGGCGCATCAGCGCGTCGGCCACCACCGCACCGGCTAGCAGCTGGTGGGCCCGCCCGGTGCTCACCCCCTCCAACTCGTGCAGCTGCCCAGGCGGGATGTGCCGGATGAAGCCGAGCACCTGCCGCAGCCCGGTCCGGGTCAGGCTGCGCGGGGCCCACAGACCCGCCCCGGAGGGCGCCGCGCCGGCCAGCCGGGCCAGCATCCGGAACGTCTTCGAGGTGGCCACCGGACGCTCCCAGCCCACCTCGGCGAGCTGTTTCGCCGCCGGCTCGAGCAGCGTGTCGACGTACTCCCGCAGTTCGTCGACGGCCTCGGCGGACGGCGGCACGGTGCCGGCCGGGTCGACCCGTAGCCACTCGCGGCTCAGCCGACCGGCGCCCAGCGGCAGCGAGATCGCCACCTCCGGGTCCTCGTCGATGCCGGCGGCCAGCTCCAGCGAGCCGCCGCCGATGTCCACGACCAGCAGCCGGCCGGCGGACCAACCGAACCACCTCCGCACCGCGAGGAAGGTCATCCGCGCCTCGTCCGCGCCGGAGAGCACCTCCAGGCGTACGCCGGTCTCGGCGCGGACCCGGGCCAGCACCTCGCCGGCGTTGGTGGCGTCGCGGACCGCGCTGGTGGCGAACGCGAGCAGATCCTCAACATCCAGCCCGTCCGCCGCCGTGCGGGCCATGCCGACAGCCTTGACCAGGCCGTCCGCTCCCGCCTCGGTGAGCGCGCCGCCCGGGCCGATCTGCTCGGCCAACCGGAGCACCACCTTCTCCGAGTGCGCGGGCCAGGGGTGGGCGCCGTGGTGGGCGTCGACCACCAGCAGGTGCACCGTGTTGGAACCGACGTCGAGGACACCCAGTCGCATGCTGGCGAGCCTAGGGCCAACACGTTTCGTCGGCTCGCCGGCCAGGCCAGCTCACCCCGCGTACGCTGGTCCGGGTGACAGGCCAGATCGAGCTTCATGTGCTGGTAGACGACCCCGACGACCCGCGCAGCCGGGAAGTGGAGCTGGACTTCCCCCGGGAGTGGATCGAGTTCGTCGACCCGGCGGACGAGAAACACGTGATCCGCGCCGACCTGACCTGGCTGCTCTCCCGGTGGACCTGCATCTTCGGCAAGGGCTGCCACGGCATCATCGCCGGCCGCGCCGCGGACGGCTGCTGCTCGCACGGGGCGTTCTTCACCGACTCCGACGACGAGAAGCGGGTCCGCGCCGCGGTCAAGCGGCTCACCCCGGAGACCTGGCAGCACTTCCGCAAGGGCTTCAAGAACTGGACCGAGAACGACACCGTCGACGGCAAGAACCCGGCCCGGCGTACGGCCACCCGGGACACCGACTCGCCGTGCGTCTTCCTCAACGACGCCGACTTCCCCGGCGGGGGTGGCTGCGCGTTGCACGCCCAGGCGCTGCGCGACGGGGTGCACCCGCTGGAGCACAAGCCGGACGTCTGCTGGCAGCTGCCGATCCGCCGGGACCAGGACTGGCACAAGCGGCCGGACAACACCAAGGTGCTGATCTCCACGCTGGCCGAGTTCGACCGGCGCGGCTGGGGCGCGGGCGGGCACGACCTCGACTGGTGGTGCACCTCCTCCACGGACGCGCACGTCGGTGCCGAGCCGATGTACGTCTCGTACGCCCCGGAGCTGGCCGCGCTGATCGGCGCGCCCGCGTACGCGAAGCTGGCCGAGCTGTGCGCCGCCCGCCTGCGCCAGGGCCAGGTCGCCCCCCACCCGGCCAGCGAGGAATAAGCCGCAAAGATCCGGGTGCCGTTGCTACCGTCGCCGCATGGTGCAACAGCCGGACTTCGCGCACGAGGACGTGCCGCCCCGGACGGATGACGCCGAGGAGTCGGCGGCCGATCAGTACGCCGAGCGGTGGGACGGGGTCACTGACGAGATCATCGAACGGCACGCGCCACTGCTCGCCGGGCTGATGAGGTGACGGGCCGAGGCGAGATCAGCAGTCTTCATGGTTGTCCTCTTCGCTCAATCAGGGCCGGTGGCGGTGCAGGCCGGTGGCGGCCATGGCCGCGCCGGCCAGGCCCGCGGCGGTGCAGGCGAGGACGCCGGCAGCGCCGGCTCCCGCCGCCAACACGCCGGCGGCGCTGGGGATGAGCACCTGCCCGAGCCGGTTGCCGGTCAGCCGCAGCGACATCGCCCGGCCGCGCAGCCCCGGCGAGGCCACCTCGGCCAGGAACGACATGGTCAGCGGCTGGCCCGCGCCGAGCCCGAGGCCGGCGACGGTGACCACCACCGCCATCACCCAGAACGGCAGCGGCGGCAGCAGCAGGCCGAGCCCGGCGGCGGAGAGCGCCACGGTGCCGATGAGCAGCGCCCGCCGGCCGATCGCCGCGACCAACCGGCCGAGCAGCAGCCGGGACGCCATCGAGGCGACGGCCCGTACGCCGAGCAGGACGCCGATCGAACCGGCCGCGATGCCGCGTTCCGCCCCGAGCGCGGGCAGGTAGACCAGGGTGATGTCGACCGCCGCGAGGACGACGCAGCTCACCGTGAGGGCGCGGACCAGCCCGGGCTGGCGGAGCAGTTCCCGCATCCCGCCCGCCGCCGGCCCGGTCGCCCGCCGGTGATGCCCGGACGGGCGCAGCAGCGCCGCGGCGGCGAGCAGCGGCACCGCGAGCACGGTGGCGCCGAGGAAGATGCCCCGGGTGTCCGGGATGGCACGGTCGCCGCCGAAGACCACGATCAGGGCCGGACCGAGCGCCTGGCCCAACGAGGCGGCGAAGGTGTAGTAGCCGAACGCCGCGTCGTACCGGTGCGCCGGGGTGCGGTTGGCGACCAGTGCCTGCTGGGCCACCACCGCGCAGAGGTGCGCGGTACCGAGCAGCATGCTGGCCACCACCAGGCCGGCCACCGAGCCGGCGAGCAGCACGAAGCCGAAGCCGGCGGCGGCGAGCAGGGCCGACCCGGCGAGCGCGATCCGGCGCTCGCCGAACCGGTCGACCGCGTGCCCGCTGGGCACGGCCAGCACCAGCGGTACGACGGCGAAGCTGGCCCCGAGCACGCCCAGCCAGGCCCCCGGCACGTCCAGCTCCAGCGCCCGGTACGCGGACGCCGGCCGGAGCATGAAGGTGACCGCCTGCACCACGATGGTGTGCGTGAGCAGCAGGGTGGTCTGGGCGCGCCCGGGAGCCGTCAAGCCCCCGGGCGCCACTCAGCCGGCCTTCACCGCGAGCACCGGGCAGGGCACCCGGAGCAGGATCTCCTGCGCGGTCGATCCCATGATCAGCTTGCCGACCGGGGTGCGGTGCCGAATGCCGATCACCACCAGCGACACGTCCTCCGCCTCGACGATCTCGACGATCTCCTCGGCCGCGTCCCGCCCCCGCATGAGCTGCCGCACGTTGTGCGGTACCCCGGCGGCGACCAGTTCGCGGACCACCCGGTCCAGGTCGGCCTCCTGGGCGAGGCGCGGGTCGGCGTACGCGTCGCCGCGCGAGGTGTTCACCACCAGCAGCGGCTCGTCGCGGAACCGCGCCTGCTCGATCGCGGCCCGCAGGGCCGCCTCGCCGAGTGGCGAGGGCACGTAACCCACCAGGATGGTCATCCGGTCACCAACCTTCCCCGCAGCGGCCGGACCACGAACCGACCGATCAGCGGCCAGAGCAGCACCACCAGGACGGCGGCGTAGATCACCCAGGACACCCAGCCGCCGATCAGGCCGTGCAGCTCGCCGCCGGAGAGCTGCAGCGCCCGCCGGCCCTGCAGCTCGGCGCGCGGGCCGAGGATGATGCCGACGATCAGCGGCAGGATCGGCAGGCCGAAGCGGCGCATGCCGAAGCCGAGCAGGCCCAGGGCGAGCAACAGGAACAGGTCGAACGGCTGGGCGTTGACCGCGTACGCGCCCATCGAGGCGAAGAAGATGATCCCGGCGTACAGGTACGGGCGCGGGATCCGCAGCAGGCGCGCCCAGGCCGGGGCGAGCGGCAGGTTGAGCACCAGCAGCAGCAGGTTGCCGATGAAGAGGCTGGCGATCAGCGTCCAGACCAGCGTGGACTCCTGCTCGAAGAGCAACGGCCCGGGCTGGATGCCGAACTGCTCGAAGGCGGCCAGCATCACCGCGGCGGTGGCGTTGGTGGGCAGGCCGATCGCCAGCATCGGCACCAGGGTGCCGGCGGCCGAGGCGTTGTTGGCCGCCTCCGGCCCGGCGACGCCCTCGATCGCGCCCCGGCCGAACTCCCCCTTGTGCTTGGAGAGCTTCTTCTCGGTGATGTACGACAGGAAGGTGGGGATCTCCGCCCCACCCGCCGGCACCGCACCGAACGGGAAACCGAACGCGGTGCCGCGCAGCCAGGGCTTCCAGGACCGCTTCCAGTCCTCCCGGCCCATCCAGGGCTGGCCGACCGGGATCACCTCACCGGACTTGCGGCGCAGGTGGGCGGCGATCCAGAGCGCCTCGCCGACGGCGAAGATGCCGACCGCCACCACGACCACGTCGATGCCGTCGATGAGCTGCGGGATCCCGAAGGTGAGCCGCTGCTGACCGGTCTGATCGACCCCGATCACGCCGATGGTCAGGCCGAGCAGCAGCGAGGCGAAGCCGCGTACCCGGGACGCGCCGAGCACTGCGGTGACCGCCACGAACGCGAGCAGCATCACCGCGAAGTAGTCGGGCGCGCCGAGGCTGACCGCGAACGACACCACCGGCGGGGTGACCACCACCAGCAGCAACGTGGCGATGGTGCCGGCGACGAACGAGCCGATCGCGGCGGTGGCCAGCGCCTGGGCGGCGCGCCCGGCCTTGGCCATCTTGTTGCCCTCGATGGCGGTCACCACCGAGGACGATTCGCCGGGGGTGTTGAGCAGGATCGAGGTGGTCGAGCCGCCGTACATGCCGCCGTAGAAGATGCCGGCGAACATGATGAGCGCCGAGGTCGGCCCCATGCTGTAGGTGACCGGCAGCAGCAGCGCCACCGTCATCGCCGGGCCGATGCCGGGCAGGACACCGACCGCGGTGCCGATGGTCACGCCGAGCAGCGCGATCAGCAGGTTCATCGGGGTCAGCACATGACCGAACCCGTCGAGCAGGTTGCCCAGGTTTTCCATCACAGGATCCCTTGCAGTACGCCGGCGGGCAGGTTGACACCGAGCCCGATGGCGAAGGCGTAGAACGTGATCAGCGACAGCGCGACGGAGATCAGCAGGTTCCGGAAGTAGTGGCGGTTGCCGAGCGCGTACGCCGAACCCCAGAAGAGGATCGTCCCGCTGATCACCCAGCCGAGCCGGTCGATCAGCACCGCGTTGACCAGGAACGCCCCGATCAGCAGCAGCACGGTACGCCAGTCGATCCGGGTGCTCAGGTCGACGTCCTCGCCGGCCTCCGGCTCACCGGCGCCGCCGCGGGCCACGTCCACCGCGTAGACCGCGGCGACGATGAGCAGCAGCACGCCGAGCAGGATCGGCACCGGCTTCGGGCCGATCGGGTCCGCGCTGTTGATCGCCCGCCCGATGCGCGTGGTCGCGTCGAAGATGACCAGCGCGCCGACCAGGGCCAGGAACGCGCACATCCCGTACTGCGCCCGGTCCCGCCTGGGCGTTGGGCTCTCGACCGCCGGCCCGTCACCGTCCGGCACGTCGCCTGCGGGTGCCACCGCTCCGGCGCGCTGCCCCGCCGTAGCGGCAGGCGGCGGCTCCGCGGCCGGCGCGGGCACGGGGGGCAGGCCGCCCATCTCCCGGTCCGGCGGCGCCGCCTGGTCCGGCACGATTGATGCGGCCGGCCGGGGCGGCTGGTCGCCGCCCCGGTCCGGTCGGGTCGTCCTGTCGGTCATGCCAACCCGAGCTGCTTGAGGATGTCGGCAACCGCCTTGTCCTGCTCGGTCAGGAACGTGCCGAACTCGTCACCGGTGACGAACGCGTCGGTCCAGCCACGCTTCTTCAGCTCGGCCTTCCACTCCTCCGACTCGTGCATCTTCGTCAGCACGTCGATCCAGACCTTCTTGTCCGCGTCGCTGATCCCGGGCGGCGCGACGATGCCCCGCCAGTTGGTGAAGACCAGGTCGATGCCGGAGGACTTCAGCGTCGGCACGTCCTTGAGCACCTCGATCGGCGCCTCGCTGGTCACCGCGAGGACCCGGATCTGGCCGGCCTCGACCTGCTTGAGGAATTCGCCGAAGCCGCTGGCGCCGAAGGCCACCTTGCCGCCGAGCAGGGCCGGCAGCAGCTCGCCGCCGCCGTCGTACGAGACGAAGTTGACCTGGCGCGGGTCGATGCCGACGGCCTTGGCGAGCTGCATGGGCAGCAGGTGGTCCGGGCCGCCGGGCGACGAGCCGCCACCGACCGCGATCTTCTTGGGGTCGGCCTTCCAGGCCGCGACCAGATCGTTGATGTTCTTGTACGGGGAGTCCTTCGGCACCACGATCGCGCCGGCCTCTTCGATCATCTTGGCCAGCGGGGTGGTCTGGGTCAGCGTCGCCGCCGACTTGGAGGTGTACGAGGCACCGACCACGCCCAGCCCCATCTGCATGGCGAGCTTGCCGTTGCCCTTCTCGTTCACGGTCCGCTGGAGGCCGACCGTGCCGCCCGCGCCGGGCAGGTTGAACACCTGCACGCCGGTGGCGATCTTGGCGTCCTCCATCACCTTCGCGGCGGTGCGGGCCGTGGTGTCGTACCCGCCGCCGGGGCTGTTCGGGACCATGATCCGCAGTCCGGTGACCGGCTTGCCGTCGGCGCCGGAGCCGGCCCCACCCTTGTCGGCGGTGGCACCGCAGGCGCCCAGGGCGAGCGCTGTGGCGGCGGCCACGCCCATGACCAGCAGGTTTCTCCTATTTGCCATCATGTTTCTCTTCCGTTTCGAATGAGTCCGGCGGCAAGATGGTGGCCTCCGAGCAGGTCGTCTGTCTGCGTTGTGTCACCAGCGGAAGTTGAGGTCTTTGTGGTCGCGGTCACGTCCCGGCGGCGTACGCTCGCCGGGCAGCTGCTCGTGCTCCAGCTCGCGATCATCGTCGTGGTGCTGGTGGCGGTGGCTGCCGTCTCGCTGGCCCAGTCCGCGGCCACCTTCAACCGCGTCGAGGGTCGCCGGGTCGCCGCCCTCGGCGAGGAGCTGGCCAGCAATGCCCTGCTCCGGGGTTGGCTCAACCAGCCCGCGCCCGGCGAGGCGATCGCCCCGCTGCTGCAGAACACGCGGATCCGGTCCGGGGTGACCACCGTGACCGTGGCGAACGACCGCGGCCGGGTGGTCAGCTCGACGGACCCGACCCTGGTCGGCAGCCCGGTGTTACTCGGCGATCCCCAGGTGGCGCAGGGCCGGAGCTGGTTCGGCGAGCTGGAGGTCGACGGGTCGCAGGAGCTGGTGGCCCAGGTGCCGGTGCTCGGAGACCGGAAGGGGGAGAACCTCGGACGGTACCTGGGCGTGGTGGTCGTCGGCGAGGCATCGCCGACCTGGTCGCAGCGACTGGTCGGAGCCTCGTCGTACCTCTTCACCTACCTCGGCATCGCCAGCGGCCTGGGGGTGATCGGATCGTGGCTGCTCGCCCGCCGGATCAAGCGGCAGACCCTCGGCCTGGAGCCCCGGGAGATCGCCGGGCTGGCCGAGCACCGGGAGGCACTGCTGCACGGCATCGCCGAGGGGGTCATCGCGCTGGACCCGCAGCAGCGCGTCACCCTGGTCAACGCGGTGGGCCGGCGGCTGCTCGACCTGCCCGAGGACTGCCTCGGCCGCAGCCTCCGCGAGCTGCGGATCAACGGCCGGCTGCGGGACGTGCTGGCCGGCACCGGCAGCGGCCCGGAGGCCCGGGACCAGGTGGTGGTCCGGCGCGGCCGGGTGCTGGTGATGAACCGGATGACGGTCCGCAAGGACGGCCGTCGGCTCGGCTCGGTCACCACCCTGCGGGACCGTACCGAGCTGGCCCGGCTGGAGCAGGAGCTCGGCTCGTTCCGTAGCACCACCGACTTGCTGCGAGCCCAGACCCACGAGTTCGCCAACCAGTTGCACACCATCTCCGGGCTGATACAGATCGGCGAGTACGACGAGGTGGTCCGGTACGTGGACGCGCTCAGCCGGCACCGGGCGTCGCTCGACCTGACGGTCACCAGCCGGATCCACGACACGGCGATCGCGGCGCTGCTCATGGCGAAGTCGGCGGTGGCCGCGGAACGCCGGGTGGAGCTGCGGATCTCCGAGCGGACCGGGCTGGACCGGATGTCGGCGGAGCTGTCGGCGGACGTCGCCACGGTGCTCGGCAACCTGGTGGACAACGCGCTCGAGGCGGTGGCGGGCGGCCGGGAGGCGGCCGGCGACCCGGCGGAGCGCCCCGCCTGGGTGGAGGTCGAGCTGCGCCAGGACGCCGCCTCGGTGGAGATCGTCGTACGCGACAGCGGCCCCGGGGTCGCGCCGGAGCTGGCACAGGAGGTCTTCACCCACGGCTTCACCACCAAGGCGGCCCAGGGCGGCGAGCGGGGCATCGGCCTGGCGCTCACCCGCCTGGTCTGCCACCGTCGCGGCGGCGAGGTCGCGGTGGCAAACACCGAAGAGGGCGCGATGTTCACCGCGCGGATCTCGGTGCTGCCCAGCGTGTTGGAGGGAGCGCGATGATCGACGTGCTCGTCGTCGACGACGACTTCATGGTGGCCCGGATCCACCGCGGTTTCGTCGAGCGGATCGACGGCTTCCGGGTGGTCGGCACCGCCAGCACCGGCGAGCAGGCCGTAGCCGCGGTCGACGAGCTTCGGCCCCACCTGGTCCTGCTCGACCTCTACCTGCCCGACATGTTCGGCCTGGACGTGGTGACCCGGCTCCGGGCCGCCCGACACGACTGCGACATCCTGGTGATCAGCGCCGCCCGGGAGGCCGAGACGGTCCGCCGGGCGGTCCGCTACGGTGCGGTCAACTACCTGCTCAAACCGTTCGGCTTCGACGAGCTGCGTGCCCGGCTGGAGCAGTACGCCGCCCGCCGCGCCGCGCTGCGTGCGGCGGTGGTCGCCGACCAGGCCGACGTCGACCGGGTACTCTCCCGCAGCGGCTCGCTGGCCGTCGCCCCGGCCCTGCCGCGCGGGCTCAGCCCGGAGACCGCCGAGCTGGTGGAACGCGCCCTGCGCGAGCACGACGGCACCCTGTCAGCCAGCGAGTGCGCCGACCGGGTGGGCATCTCCCGGGTCAGCGCCCGTCGCTACCTCGAGCACTTCTCGGGTACGGGACGTGCCGAGGTGAGCCTGCGCTACGGCGCGGCCGGCCGGCCCGAGCGGCGGTACGCCTGGGTGGCGTGACCTGCTTCTGTCTGGGCTGGTCTGGAGACGCCGCTGGCCGGCACCCGTGGTGGGGTGCCGGCCAGCGTTTCAG